>NZ_JBFHDW010000015.1:0-17641 GCF_041584535.1 Actibacterium sp.
CGGGCGTCGGCGTCGCTGTCGTTCACGTCTTTCAGCATCACGTATTCAAAGGTGATGCGTTCCGAATTGCTAAGCTTGGGATAGGCCCGCAGCGCGTCCAGCAGGGTCTTGATGTTCCATTTCTTGTTGATCGGCACCAGCTTGTCGCGCACCTCGTCCGTGGTGGCGTGAAAGCTGATCGCCAGCAGACAGCCGATTTCCTCGGCGGTGCGGGCGATTTCCGGCACGACACCGCTGGTGGACAGGGTGATGCGGCGGCGCGACAGCGAGATGCCTTCGTTATCCATGGCGATCTTCATCGCATCACGCACGGCATCGAAATTATACAGCGGCTCGCCCATGCCCATCAGCACGATATTCGACAACAGCCGGGCCTCGTCCTTGGGGGCTTTGCCGATCTCGGGCCATTCGCCCAGATCGTCGCGGGCCAGCATGACCTGCCCGATGATCTCGGCGGCGGTCAGGTTGCGCACCAGCTTTTGCGTGCCGGTATGGCAGAACGAACAGGTCAGCGTGCACCCGACCTGAGACGAAATGCACAGCGTCCCGCGCCCGTCATCGGGGATATAAACGGTTTCGACTTCGTGACCGCCAGCGATCCGCACCAGATATTTCCGGGTGCCATCGGCCGAGACATGACGCGACACGACCTCGGGGATGCTCAGGCAGAACTGGTCTTCCAGCAGCGCGCGATAATCCTTGGACAGGTTGGTCATCGTCGCGAAATCGCGCACGCCCTTCTGATACATCCATTGCCAGATCTGCCCGACCCGCATCTTGGCCTGCCGCTCGGGCGTGCCATGAGCGATCAGAACCTCGTGCAACTGGTCACGGGTGAGCCCGATAAGGTTCACCTTGCCGCCCTCGGGCTGCTTGCGGGGTATGGTGACTACATCCTGCGTAATGGTCATCTGGCGCGTCTCCGTCGATCAAGTCGCGCTTCTTACAGGATTCGGGCGGTCAGATAAATACTCAGCCGCCGCAGTATTTTTCAGCCGAATCCGTCGCGGCGGTAAACCCAAGCAACGAGAACGTGTCCTTGGTGACAGTGCCGCGGTCGGAATGCGCGGTCAGAATCGCGGACGAGCCACGTTTCATCGCCGCCAGAATCTTGTCATCGTCGCTTTTGCTGGCCGGCCAGGCCCATTCACCATCGGTGAACAGCTGGAACTTGGCATCGCCGATTTCCATCTCGACGAACGAATCCTTGGCGAAAGGATAGCCGCCGGTAAAGCTGACCTCGCCCTTGACGCCATTCTTGGGACGGTAGGTGACGAACAGCAGGATATCGCTGCGGCGCACCGCCTTGATCCGGCCATTCGGGTCGGTGTTCACCGTCTCTTTCGGGATGGCCACGCCCCAGCATTCACTGGGCGACGCAGGCGGTTCGGCAAAGACGTTCCAGTCGGTCTGAACATCGACGCGATTTTCCGACGCCGATTGCGCATGCGCCGTCACTGCTGCCAAAGCCACGATTCCGCTGGCAATACCGCGTTTCATCCAGAATTTCATGTTTCTACAGCCTCCAAGCTGTGATTGCCTCTGATCTGCATCAGTCTGTCCGTTTCCCGGACCATTTCGGGTGATGCAGCACTTTTCAACTCGATAACCACAGATTAACGTAAATCAGCCGAAATTTGAAAGCCCTGTTGGCGGAAATTTGCCAAGTTAAGGGCCGGGGCAACCTGAATGACACGCGATATTCCAATGGTCGAAGTCTGGCGTGGTCCCTTCGCCGAATCCCTGCATCGCGGGCAGGCGGTGATTTGCCATGCCTCGGGCGCCATCGTCGCCGCGTGGGGCGAGCCGCATCAGGTGATCCTGCCGCGGTCGTCGGCCAAGATGATACAGGCGCTGCCGCTGGTCGAAAGCGGCGCGGCCAAGGCCTTTGGTCTGCGACAAGACCAGCTTGCGATCGCCTGCGCCTCGCATATCGCCGCGCCGATGCATACCGATCTGGTCGGGCGCTGGATCGCTGATCTGGGTCTGGACGATGACGACTTTCGCTGCGGCGCTGAAAGCCCGCGCCACCGCGAGACCAAGGTCGAGATGATCCGCTCGGGCGGTCATCCTTGTCAGGTCCACAACAATTGCTCGGGCAAACATGCGGGCTTTCTGACGCTGACCAAACATCTGGGCGCCGGGCCGGATTATGTCGATCCCGACCACCCGGTGCAGATCGCGGTGCGCGAAGCGTTCGAGGACATCACCGGCGCGCCCAGCCCCGGCTATGGCATCGACGGTTGCTCGGCCCCGAATTTCGGCACCACCCTTTACGGTCTGGGCCGTGCGATGGCGTTTTATGCCGGGGCGCGGGCGGACGGCACCACGATGCGTGAACGGGCAGCGGCCCAGTTGCGGGATGCGATGATCGCCTATCCGGCGCTGGTCGCGGGCGAGGGCAAATGCTGCACCGATCTGATGCGCGCCGCCGACGGGCAGGCCGCGGTGAAAACCGGGGCCGAGGGCGTTTATGTCGCGATCCTGCCGCAGCAGAAACTTGGCATCGCGCTGAAAATCTCGGACGGCGCGACGCGGGCCTCGGAATGCGCGATCGCGATGCTTTTGGTGCGGATGGGTGTGGTGTCGGCACAGGATCCGCGCGTGCAGAAATACCTGATGCCGGTGACAAAGAACTGGCGCGGGATCGAAACCGGGTTTCTGCGCCCCGCGCCGGATGTGTTTGCCTAAGGCCTACATGTCGAGGGCCTGCGCCACCTCGACCGAGCCCGACCCGTCAACCACCATCGGACAGTCCTTGGCCATCGCCAGTGCTGCGTCCAGATCGGCCGCCTCGATCAGCGAATAGCCCGAGACCGGATTGGCACCGCCATTATCGGCCACGCCGCCGGGCGACACGGTATAGGATTGCCCCACCGGATTGCCGCCATCCAGAACAGCGGCCCCCAGTCCACCGAACCAGCTCATCCACGCGGCCATGACCTTTTGCCCCTCTTCCGGGCTCTGCGGTGCGGCACCGCCGTGATATGCGAACAAGAATTTAGCCATCTTCAACCTCCTTATGACACAACAAGTTTTTCCAGTTTCCTCAGGGTCGAGACCCAGCCAGTCCTGTGGTTCCGGGCCGCCTCTGCATCGGTCAGATCGCGGTGATCCAGCACCAGCTGCGCACCGCCATCGGTCGCGGTCACGCTAAGGGTAACATGGCTTTCATCGCCGCGCTGATCGGCGTCGTCATGCCAGCCCCACGTAAACCCGACCGAGCGCGGCGGATCGACATGGGTGACATGGCCCGAGACCTTGAACCGCTGACCGCTTTCGCGCCCGACCATCACCGCGACCCATGGCCCGGTGCGGGTGAAATCCATCTGGTGATCGGTCAGATCGACACCTTCCGGCCCGAACCACTGCACCAGCTTATCAGGCGCGGTGATCCACGTGAACAATGTTTCCGGCGCGACGGCAAAGCTGCGTTCCAGCCTGAGATCGCTCATGTCTTGTCCTCCAGATCATCCAGCGCGGCGGCCAGCCGGTTCAGGCTGCCCTCCCAAAACCTGCGATGAGAAATCGTCCAGCCCGAGATCGCCTGCATCGCTTCGGGGCGCACGGCGTAGATCCGGTGCTGGCCCTGAACGGTCTGGCTGATCACCCCGGCCTCGCGCAGCACCTTCAGGTGGCGCGAAATCGCCGGGGCGGAAATGTCAGAGACCTGCGCCAGATCGCCCGCAGGCTGGGCGCCATCGGTCAACAGCTTTTCCACGATGGCAAAGCGGGTCGCGTCGGACAAGGCGGCAAAGGTTTTCGGTAAATCCATCATTCAGACAGGATGGGCCGATTCCCTATTTTCGCAAAGCGTTATTTAACTTTTTAATTAAATGAAGGCTCAGCCGACGAATTCGTCGCGGGCATAGCCCTGAATATACAGCAGCGCGGTCAGGTCGCCGTGGTTGATGCGGATATCGCATTGGGCGGCCACCGAGGGCTTGGCATGCAGCGCCACCCCGGCGCCGGCAAGGCCCAGCATCCCCAGATCGTTGGCCCCGTCGCCGACGGCCATGACCTCGGCATGATCCAGTCCCAGACGGGCGCTGATATCATGCAGCGCGGCAACCTTGGCCTCGCGCCCGAGGATCGGATCAGCGACCTTGCCGGTCAGCTTGCCGTCCTCGATCAACAGGGTGTTGGCGCGGTTTTCGTCAAAGCCCAGCGTATGGGCAACGCGCGCGGTAAAGGCGGTGAACCCGCCCGAGACCAGCGCCGCATAGGCGCCGTTGGCCTTCATCGTCGCCAGCAATTGCGCGCCCCCGGGCATAAAAGTGATGCGGGTGTTCAGCACCTGATCGATCACCCCCGAATCAAGCCCGGCCAGCAAGCCGACCCGTTCGCGCAGCGCGCCTTCGAAATCCAGTTCGCCATTCATCGCGCGGGCAGTGATGTCCTTGACCCGCGCGCCGACACCGGCCACATCGGCCAGTTCGTCGATGCATTCCTGCTGAATCATCGTGCTGTCCATATCGGCCAGCAGCATTTTCTTACGGCGGCCCTCGGTCGGCTGAACCACCAGATCGACGCCCAGCGCCTGCATATCGGCCCAGACATCCCAGCGGTTGCCCGGCACCTCGGCAATCGGAAATTCCGCAGCGATTTCAGCGTCCAACCAGTGCGCATCACCCCCGCCCCACGCATTGCGCAGCGCCTGAACCGTGGTGGAATCAAGCGCCGGGTTGGCGGGGTTGGTCAGCAGTGTCGCAGTATACATGTCGGTCGCTTTCAGTCGTCTGAGCCGGATCGGGAACTTTCGTCGTATGAGGCGCAATAGCGCAGCTTTTTCTCTTGCGCCAGAGCCAGATCAGTCCTACATGCGGCGACGGGACACCCCTCCCCAACGAGGGGCACATATCTGGAAGGATACCAGAATGGCTATTGATGCTCCGGTCGCGCGCCCGGCAAACCCGCGCTTCTCGTCTGGCCCCTGCGCCAAGATTCCGACGTTCTCCCTCGATAAGCTGGCTGATGCGCCTTTGGGCCGCTCGCACCGTGCTGCCGTGGGCAAGGCCAAGCTGAAGGCCGCTATCGAAACCACCCGCGAGGTTCTGGGCATCCCCGCCGATTACCGTATCGGCATCGTGCCCGCCTCGGATACCGGCGCGGTTGAAATGGCGATGTGGTCGCTGCTGGGCGCCCGCAAGGCCGAGATGCTGGCTTGGGAATCGTTTGGTTCGGGCTGGGTCACCGATGTGGTGAAACAGCTGAAGATCGACGCCGAAGTCAAAACCGCCGGTTATGGCGAGATTGTCGATCTGGCCTCGGTCGATTTCAACAATGACGTCGTCTTTACCTGGAACGGCACCACCTCGGGTGTGCGGGTTCCGAACGGCGACTGGATCCCTGCTGACCGCGACGGTCTGACCATCTGCGACGCCACCTCGGCCGCTTTCGCAATGGACCTGCCGTGGGACAAACTGGATGTGACCACGTTCAGCTGGCAAAAAGTTCTGGGTGGCGAAGCCGCGCACGGTATGCTGGTTCTCAGCCCGCGCGCTGTCGAGCGTCTGGAAAGCTATACCCCCGCATGGCCGATGCCGAAAATCTTCCGCATGACCAAGGGCGGCAAGCTGATCGAAGGCATTTTCGTCGGCGAGACCATCAACACCCCGTCGATGCTGGCGGTCGAGGATTACCTCGTCGCGCTGGATTGGGCCAAGTCGGTTGGCGGCCTGAAAGGGCTGATCGCCCGCGCCGATGCCAACACCGCCGCAATCGCCGCGTTTGTCGACAGCCACGACTGGATCGAGTTCCTTGCCGCTGACCCGGCGATCCGCTCGAACACCAGCGTCTGCGTCAAGTTCACCGATCCGCGCATCACCGATGGCGCCGTTTTCGCCAAGGCCGTTGCCAAGCGGTTGGAAAACGAAGGCGTTGCTTTGGATGTCGGCGCCTATCGCGACGCCCCTGCCGGTCTGCGCATCTGGTGTGGCGGCACGGTCGAGACCTCGGATATCGAGGCGCTGATGCCGTGGCTGAACTGGGCTTTTGAAGCCGAGATCGCCGCTCTGTAATCTCTTCGCGGCCCGCGCATCGGGCCGCGCCCCTCTCAGATCTCGTAATGAAGGAGCCTGAAACCATGGCACCCAAAGTTCTCGTATCCGACAAACTGTCCGAAACCGCCGTCCAGATCTTCCGGGACCGCGGCATCGACGTCGATTTCCGCCCCGAGCTGGGCAAAGACAAAGACGCTCTGGCCGCCGCGATTGGCGACTATGACGGTCTGGCGATCCGCTCGGCCACCAAGGTGACCGAAAAGCTGCTTGAGCACGCCACCAACCTGAAAGTCGTCGCCCGCGCCGGTATCGGCACTGACAACGTCGACAAGGTTGCCGCGTCGAAAAAAGGCGTGATCGTCATGAACACGCCGTTCGGCAACATGATCACCACCGCCGAGCACGCCATCGCGATGATGTTCGCCGTTGCCCGTCAGATCCCCGAGGCCAGCGCCTCGACCCACGCCGGGAAATGGGAAAAGTCGAAATTCATGGGTGTCGAGCTGACCAGCAAGACCCTTGGCGTTATCGGCGCCGGCAACATCGGTGGCATCGTCTGTGACCGCGCCCGCGGCCTGAAGATGAAAGTCATCGCCTATGATCCGTTCCTGTCGGAAGAGAAAGCCGACAAGATGGGCGTCGAAAAGGTTGAACTGGACGAGCTGCTGAAGCGCGCCGATTTCATCACCCTGCACGTGCCGCTGACCGATAGCACCCGCAACATCCTGTCGAAAGAGAACCTTGCCAAGACCAAGAAAGGCGTGCGCATCATCAACTGTGCCCGTGGCGGTCTGGTTGACGAAGAAGCGCTGGCCGAACTGCTGAAATCCGGCCATGTCGCCGGTGCGGGCTTCGACGTGTTCTCGGTTGAACCGGCCACTGAAAACGTGCTGTTCGGCCTGCCGAACGTGGTCTGCACGCCGCACCTTGGCGCCTCGACCTCGGAAGCGCAGGAAAACGTGGCGCTGCAAGTGGCCGAACAGATGTCGGACTACCTGCTGACAGGCGCCGTGACCAACGCGCTGAACATGCCGTCGGTGACCGCTGAAGAAGCCAAAGTCATGGGTCCGTGGCTGAAACTGGCCGAGCATCTGGGCGCCTTCATCGGCCAGCTGACCGATGAGCCGGTGGAAGAACTGAACATCACCTTCGACGGCGTTGCCGCGACGATGAACCTTGCTGCGCTGGAATGCGGTGCGGTTGCGGGCATCATGAAGTCGGTGAACCCCGACGTGAACATGGTGTCGGCCCCGGTCGTCGCCCGCGAGCGCGGCATGCAGATCTCGAAAACCACGCAAGAGGCATCGGGCGTGTTCGAAGGCTATATCAAGCTGTCGATCAAAACCCCGACGAAAGAGCGTTCGATCGCCGGCACCGTGTTCTCGGACGGCAAACCGCGCTTTATCCAGATCAAAGGCATCAACATCGACGCCGAGATCGGCGAGCACATGCTGTACACCACCAACCAGGACGTTCCGGGCATCATCGGCACGCTGGGCGGCATTCTGGGTGACCACAGCGTCAACATCGCCAACTTCACCCTTGGCCGCACCGCCGTTGGCGATAGCGCGATCGCGCTGCTGTATGTGGACGAGCCGGTGAAAGAAAGCGCTCTGTCGGCGCTGCGCGAAACTGGCCTGTTCCAGCAGGTGCGCCCGCTGCGGTTCGACGTCTAAGCGTCGCTGACCGATCCGGATTTAGGCCCGCCGCAACACTTGCGGCGGGCCTTTTTCATTCAGGGTGGCGGCGCTCAGGCCCGCGCGCCAAAGCCGTTTTTCAGCACGGTGAACAGGAACACCAGCATCGAAGCCGCAGTGATAAGCGACCCGATGACGGCCAGCCCTTCGCCCTTTTCCAAAAGCGCCAGTGCAATCCCCGGAATCATGGTCACGACGCCGAGCAGCGCCAGCGCCAGATGCAGCTTGGCCAGACCGGCCTCGGCGGCATGCGGGGTCAGGCGATAATAGATGCCGAACAGCGCCATCGTTGCCCAGCCGACCAAGTTCAGATGCGCATGCGCCCCGGCCATCGTGTGATTCTGCGATGCCGCCATGAAGATTCCCAACCCCATGCCGGCGGTGACGCTCAGCACCGCTGCGGCGAAGAAATAGAATGGAATTCCTCTCATTTTTGCGCGTTTCCCTGGCGCAAGTTGTGTTTTTCCCTTTTGCGCATCCGCCATCCGGCGAACACGGGGGCAGTTTGCCAGACTCTTATAAATTTATTAAACCAATTCATTTTATACGATATATTGATGACATGAATTTATTACAGTTCGATCTCAATCTGCTGCGGGTTCTGGATGCGCTGTTGCGCGAAGGATCAACCGTGCGCGCCGGTCAACGCATCGGCCTGTCGCAGCCTGCGGTTTCGGCGGCGCTGGGGCGGTTGCGTCATGCGCTGGGTGATCCGTTGTTCGTGCGGCAGGGGCAGCATCTGGTCGCCACCGACTTTGCCCGCACACTGGAAATTCCGCTGCATAGTGCGCTGGACCAGATCCAGCAGTTGCTGTCCGGGCCGCTGGATTTCGACCCGAACCGGGCGCGGCATACGTTCAAGATTTCCGGCTCGGATTTCTTTGCGCAATTACTGATGCCGCCATTGGCCGAGGAAATGTCTCAGGCGGCGCCGGGGGTGGTTATCCAGCTGGTCGATCTGGTGCCGGACAATTACGTCAAATCGCTGGAAAGCCGGTCGGTCGATCTGGCGCTGATCCCCAAGACCGACATGCCGGAATGGGTCGATTACGAGGTGATGTTCACCGCCCGACTGGTGCCGATCGCGCGGGCCGGGAATTCACATCTGGCGCGGGCGGGGATCCGTCCGGGTCAGGAGATCCCGATCGACCTGTTCTGCTCAGTCGGGCATGTGCTGTTTTCGCCCGAAGGCCGCCTGACCGGCATGGGCGACGCGGCGTTGGCCCGCGCTGGTCACAAGCGCAAGGTGGTGATGACGATGCCGGTTTTCATGGGCGTGTGCGGCGCGGTCTCACGCAGTGACTTTCTGGCGCTGGTGCCGCATCAGGTGGCCGAGCGCATCGCCCGCCCCTTCGGGCTAGAGGTCTATGCCGCGCCGATTCCGGTCACGCCGGTCGAACTGTGCATGGTCTGGCACAAACGCTCGACCCTGAATCCAGCGCATACTTGGCTACGCGGTCGCATTGCGCAGGTTTTGGATACGCTGGACGCTTGACCGTTAGGTATGGATCGTAATTATCAGTGACATGAATGAATTCGATTTGAACAGCTTTCTGCCCTACCAATTATCGGTCGCCGCCGCCCGGGTCAGCCGCGATTTCGCCGAGCGTTATCGCCGCGAATTCGGCCTGTCGATCCCCGAATGGCGGGTTCTGGCGCATCTGTCTCAGGCGGGCGCGGTGTCGGTGCGGGAAATCCATGCGCGGGTCGATATGGACAAGTCCAAAGTGTCGCGCGCAGCGACCCGGCTTGAGGCGGCGGGCTATATCCTGAAGGTCACAGATGCCGCCGACCGGCGTCTGGTTCAGCTAAGCCTGACCCCCTCGGGGCAGGACTTATTAGGTCGAATCCTTCCAATTGCAAATGCCTATCAGTCAGAGCTGATGACCCTGCTCGGCGATAATGTGACTGAATTCCGACAAAGTCTGACAAAGATAGTTCAGAGCTAAACTAATATTTTTCAAAAAAGTGACCGTTCCCGAAGCCATATCGCTTAGAAAGCTTGCCGAAAAACCAACTTAACGGCTAAAGATTGCCCTACTTAAAAACCTTTTCAGGGAGATCGGCATGACCGGCATCGTAATTCTTGGTGCAGCGCGCACCGCAATCGGCACTTTCGGCGGATCGCTGGCAGGCACCACGGCTATTCAGCTGGCCGCCACTGCGTCGAAAGCCGCGATCGAGCGCGCAGGCATCGAAGCAGGCCAGATCGGCAACGTCGTGTTTGGCCACGTCATCAACACCGAACCCCGCGACATGTATCTCAGCCGCGCCGCTTCGATCGAAGCCGGCGTTCCGGACACCGCCCCGGCAATGAACGTCAACCGCCTGTGCGGGTCGGGCGCTCAGGCCATCGTTTCGGTTGCCCAGTCGCTGATGATGGGCGACGCCGACTTCGGTCTGGCCGGTGGTGCAGAAAACATGAGCCGTGCGCCCTATAGCGTTCCGGCGATCCGCTGGGGTCAGAAAATGGGCGATACCGGCGCCGTCGACATGATGGTCGGCGCCCTGACCTGCCCGTTCGGCACCGGCCACATGGGTGTGACCGCTGAAAACGTCGCTGGCGAGTTCGACGTCACCCGCGAACAGCAAGATGCCTTCGCTCTGGAAAGCCAGGTCCGTGCCGCCCGCGCCATCTCGGAAGGCCGCTTTGCGTCGCAGATCGTGCCGGTTCAGGTCAAGGTCAAGCGCGACATGGTCGACTTTGACACCGACGAGCATCCCAAGGCCACCACCATGGAAAAACTGGGCGCGCTGCGCCCTGCCTTCCGCAAGGATGGTTCGGTGACCGCCGGCAACGCCTCGGGTCTGAACGATGGCGCTGCTGCCGTTGTGCTGGCCCGCGAAGACGCCGCTGAAAAAGCCGGTCTCAAGCCGATCGGCCGCCTGCTGGGCTATGCGATTGCGGGCGTGCGTCCCGACATCATGGGCACCGGCCCGATCCCGGCTGTCGAAGCCCTGTTGGCTCGCACCGGCCTGAGCGTCGCCGATTTCGACGTGATCGAAAGCAACGAAGCCTTTGCAGCTCAGGCGCTGGCCGTGAACAAGGGTCTGGGTCTGGACCCGGCCAAGGTCAACCCGAACGGCGGCGCGATCGCTCTGGGTCACCCGCTGGGCGCAACCGGCTCGATCCTGACCGTCAAAGCCCTGTACGAGCTTGAGCGCATCGGCGGCAAGAAAGCCATCGTCACCATGTGTATCGGTGGTGGTCAGGGTATTGCTCTGGCGATCGAACGCGTCTGATCGACGGGCCTTTAACGGCACCTAATTCAGCCGGATCGCGGTCTCCGCGGTCCGGCCTTTTGCATCTATGACCGTGAAGGTAACAAAGCCCGGCCCCGGCGTCGGCACTTGCACCTCGAACCGGCGCAGCCCCGTCACCAACGGCGCGCCATTGGCCAGAACGGTATAAGGCGGCGTGCCATCGCGCAGCTTCAGCACCAGACCCGCCGCATCCCTTTCCAATTCGGCGCCATTCGGCGGAAAGATCAGATCCGGCCCGCCTTGCTGACGGGCGAATACCGCGTCGCGGCCCCGGAACCGCTGTAGCGGTTGCGGCAACTCGGCGTTCGACGCGATCAGGGTCGCAGGCGGCGGCGGCCGCAACGGCGTGGGCGTGGGTTTGATCCGGGCAAAGGCCTCGAACATCACCGGCGCGGCCAGTTCGCCACCAAAGGCCCCCGGCACCGGCGTGCCATCCGGGCGCCCCATCCAGACGGCGACCACATGCGCCCCGTCAAAGCCCACGGCCCAGGCATCGCGGTGGCCATACGAGGTGCCGGTTTTGAACGCGATCCGGCGCGGCGCGACATTGGCCGGGGTCGGCGTGCCGCGCAGAATATCGGCAACCTGCCACGCCGCCACATCGGGCAGAACCCGCGCCCCCGGCGCGGGCGGCAGATCGCCAGCCCGCCAATGCAGCGGCACCGGCTGGCCGCCATTGGCAATCGCGGCGTAAAGCCGGGCCAGATCCTCAAGCGTCACGCCCAGACCACCCAGCGCCACCGCCAGCCCCGGCTTGCCGCCCGGCACCTCGGGCACCATCCCGGCGCGGCGCAAATGGGTCATCAGCCGCGCCGGACCCAAAGCGTCGGTCAGCACCACGGCGGGCAGGTTCAGCGACAGCTCCAGCGCCCGACGCATGGTCACGTCGCCGCGAAACTGGCCATCGAAATTGCCCGGCGCATAGCCGCCAAAGCTGGTCGGGCGGTCGGTGATGATGGTTTCGGGATGGGCCAGCCCATCGCCAAACGCCAGCCCATAGATCAGCGGTTTCAGCGTCGATCCGGGCGAGCGCAGCGCCACCGTCATATCGACATAGCCCTGCCGCGCTTCGGCCCCCAGACCGGGCGAGCCAACCGAGGCCAGAACCGCGCCCGTGCGGTGGTCGGCAATCACCATCGCCACCGACAATTCCGCACCGCGATCATTCAGTGCGGCACTGGCCAGAGCCTCGATCCCGGCTTGCAGACCTGCATCCAGCGTCAAGTGATGCGTGCCGGCATCGGGCTTGTCGCGCAACGCCCGGTCGGCCAGATGCGGCGCAAGCGCGGGCAAGGCGATGCGATCGCGCGGGATCGGTTCGCGCAACGCCGCCTGCGCCCGGTCCGCCGCCAATGCGCCGCTGGCCGACAACCGGTCCAGCACCCGCGCCCGCGCTATTCGCGCCACGTCAGGGTGGCGATCCGGGCGGCGGGTTTCGGGCGATTGCGGCAGCGCCACCATCAACGCCGCCTGCGCGGCGGTCAGCCGCTGGGGCGGCTTGCCGAACCAACCCAGCGTCGCCGCCCGCAGCCCTTCGACATTGCCGCCAAACGGCGCGCGGTTCAGATACAGCGTCAGGATCTGCGCCTTGGTCAGCCGCCGCTCTAGTGCCAGCGCCACCCGCATTTGCCGCAGCTTGCCCTGCCAGCGCCCGGTGCCGCTGTCCTCTAGCAACCGCGCCACCTGCATCGTCAAGGTCGAGGCCCCCGACACCACCTGCCCACGCCGCAGTGCCTGCCCGGCGGCCCGTGCCATGGCCAGCGGGTCAATGCCGTGATGGCGATAGAACCGCTTGTCTTCATAGGCAATCAGCATCTCCAGATAACCGGGATCGACTGCGTCCGGCGTCACCGCCAGACGCCAGCGCCCATCGGCCACCGTATAGGCCCGCAGCAAGGTGCCGTCGCGGTCCAGCACCTCGACCGAGGTCTCGGTGTCCAGCGGCGGCAGATCGGTGCGGTCGATCCAAGCGTCCAGCCCGTCCCGCGCCAGCGCACCGCCCCAAAGGAGGGCCAGCACAAGGATCAGGCCACGGCGGATCATTCGACGTTCACCGCGCCGGTATCGCCCCACGCACGGCGATCCGGGCGATACATGTCCTCGACGCTGGCGGCGGGGTGGTGATAACTGCCCGGCGTCACGGCGCGCACGATATAGGCCAGCCGGAATGCAACGTCCGAACGCCAGTCCACGGCCGCCAAAAACCGGTCCTGACGGAATTCGGTATGCGCGGGGTCGGTCAACACCTCAATCCAGTCAAGCGCCCGGATGTCCCCCGCCCTCAGCAGTGCGGGATTGTCGATCTCGAACCCGGCAGGCAACGGGTCGCTGATCATCAGCCGGGCCTCGGCCTGATCGAAGGGTGTCACCTCGATCACCGTCACCAGACGGGTGCCCACAGGCACCGCCGCCGGGCTGACCGGATCGCCGTCCAGCGTGTAATAGCGGCGCTGGATGCCATAGCCGTTGCCACCGCTGGGCTGGGGCTGTTCAGGCACGCCGAACGTGGTCAGGGTCAGCTGCGCCTCGCGGCCGGAACCGTTGCGAACCACCTGTTCCGCCGCATCGCCCTGCCCCAGCATCCGCACCAGCGGGCCGGACGCCGGAACGCCGTTCACGGCAAAGCCCTCGGACGCGACGCTGTCGATCAGGGCGTTCGCGGCCAGCAGGGTCCAGACCGCCTCTTGCGTCGAACGTGCTGAGGTGTCGGGTGCGATCATGTCGCTTAGAACCGCCGGGTTGACCACGGCGCTGCCAGCCTCAGTCGCCAAGGCCAAAACCCCGGCGGCATCGCGGCGCAATGTGCCGTAGTCGGCCCGCCAGATCAGCGATTGCGGCCGGGCTTTTGCCGCCTCGACCTGCGCCACCGCGCGGGCGAACATCCGGTCAGCGCGGGTCTGATCGCCATAAAACGCCAGCGCCGCGCCCAACTGGGCCGAGGCCAGCGGCGTGCCGAAATCATCACCTTTCACGTCGGCATAATAGCGCAGATCGCCAATCGCCGCCGCACCCTCGCGCGCAAGAACCATCAGCGCATAGGCCAGCGCCTCGCCGCCCGCGTCGAAATCGGCGGCATAGTTCACCTGATTGCGCAGGTTATCCATCGCCGCGCGGAACGCCGGTTGCGGCACCTCGAACCCGCGCGCCTTGGCGCGGGACAGGAAATCGCTGACATAGGCGTCCAACCAGAAATCGCCGCTATCGGGTTGCCACAGACCAAAGGCGCCGCTGGAGGACTGGTTGGTCAGAACCTCGGCAATCGCCTGGTCGATGCGCGTTGCGGTCTGGTCGCGGGTGCCCAGCCCCATCGCCTGCGCGACCTGATCCAGATACAGCAAAGGCAGCGCTTTCGAAGTGATCTGCTCGGTGCAGCCATAGGGGTATCGATCCAGCGCCTGCAACAGCCCCGGCGCATCCAGCCGGGCGATGGGGCCAATGGCCAGCGTGGCGCGGGCGCCGTCGGCGCGTAGCCCGGCCAGCGCATTCGCGTCAAAGGTAAAACTGTCGCCCGCCGCCAGCGTGAACCGGCTGGTGCGCGAGATTTCGGGATCGCCGACCTGAACCGGCAGCGTCAGATCCTTGACCAATTGCCGCCCGTCCGGCGTGGTCAGCGCCACGCGCAGGCTGTGTGTGCCGGTCCGAAGCGCGGTGATCGGAATGCTGATCCGGGCCTTGCCCTGTTCAGCCAGATCCACCCCTGACGGAATCGCCGTGCTGTCCAGCGTCACGCCTTGGGACGACACATCCAGACCCATCCGCCCTGCCGGGCCGCTGGCATGGATGATCTCAAGCAGCACCCGCGCGCTGTCGCCCGGTGCCATGAACCGTGGCAGCGAGGCCGTCACCACCACCGGATCGCGCACCAGCAGATCGGTCTGCGCCTGCCCGATCCCGGTCTCGGACCAGACCACCGCCATCAGCCGCACCGTGCCGTTAAACGCCGGCAGATCGAACGAGGCCCGCGCCGTGCCATCCTTGCCAACCGTCACCGGGCCGCTGAAATAGGCAACCAGTTCCTCGGTCGGGGGCGGGGCTTGCATCCGTATCTCGGTCGCGGCATCGCCGCCCGAGCGCACCTCGCCCATCGCGCCGGTCATGCCGTCGATCAGCCGCCCATAGACATCGCGCATCCCGACGCCCAGCTTGCGTTGACCGAAATAGTGGCCTTGCGGATCGGGACTTTGAAACCCGGTCAGGTTCAGGATACCCAGATCGACCGCCGCAATCGTGGCATAGGCGGTTTCGCCGGGTTGGGCGCCCGCAACTTGCAATACCACATCCAGCGGCGCGCGCGGCGATGCCTCGGTCGGCATATCGAACGCCGCCTGCAATTGCCGTTTGCCCGGTGCCACCGGCGCATAGGACAGGCCCAGCGCCCGTGCCGGATTGTGCCCGGCGGCAACGTCCATCGGCCGGATCAGCGTCGCACTGACATAAGCCCCCGCGCCCCAGTCGTCGGTCACCGGCAGGCTCACGGAATTTTCGCCCGCGACCAGATCCACGGCCTTCATGTCGATCAGCCGGTTCGACACCACAGTGATCAGCGCCTTACCGGCATAGCGCGGCACGATCCGCACCGTTGCCACATCCCCCGGCGCATAGGCGGGCCGGTCCAGCGACAGCTCCAGCGTGTCGGGCGTGTCGCTGACATCGGCGGGGGCATACCACCCGGCATAGAATTCGGTCGAGGCCGCGGCAAAGCTGCCGCCGGTTTCCTCGACCACCAGCTCATACCGCCCCCACTCCACCGGGGCCGAGACCGCCAGCCGCCCGTCCTGCATCACCGTTTCGCCGCTGGCGATGCGGGTGCGGGTCGTGACCGGCTCCCAGTTCCAGGCGCCGTAAAGCTGATACCACTGATAGCGGGTGTTCACCCGGTTCACCGCCCAGCGGACCGCCATATCGCGCGGCTGTTCATCCGGACCGATGGCCAGCAGGTCGAACGCGGCCTCGGTGTTTTCAGGCACCACACCATCAAAGCGCGGCTTGATTCCGATCATCGGCGTGGTCGGCGACAAGCGGCGGGTCAGGCGGCGTTCAACCGGGCGGCCCGAGCCCTCGGACAAGCGCAGCGTCAGCGTGGCCTCAAGCGGTTTCGCGGGCAAATCGCCGCCCGTGCCCAAGCTGACCGGAACCTGCGCCGCACCGCTGGCATCGGTGCGCTGGTCGGTCTCGATATAGGCGGTGCGCGGCCGGAACGGATCGTCATGGCGGCCAAAGCGATAGCCCGGATAGGCGTCCAGTTGCGCCGAGGCGCGCAGGCTGATCTCGCCCTCGATCGGCAGATCGCCCGCCGGAGCGCCGAACAGGTAATCGGCCTGAAGGTTCAGCACCGTCCGATCCCCGGCGCGCAGCGGCGTGTCGGGCAAGGTCAGGCTGAAATCCAGCCGCTCGGGCAGGAAATCCTCGACCAGAAATTCGCGGCTGGCCAGCGGCGGCGCGTTCGGGTCGGCATAGGTGTTCAGACGCCACGTGCCGCGCGGCACCCCGTCGGCCAGCGCAAAGGCGAACACATGCCCGCCCGCAACACCGCCATCGGAAATCGCGCGGCTGTATTCTACGCCATCAGGGCGGTTCAGCACCGCCACGACCGGCAGATCGGTCAGGGCCTGCGCGGTGCCGTCGCGGGCCAAGGCGGTGACATGCACGGTTTCCCCGGCGCGGTAAGCACCGCGATCGGTGGTCACGAACAGGTCAATCGGCCCGGCGGGCGCGCGGCCCTCGACCCCGCGATCCGACAGATCAAACGCCGGATCGGTCAGCGACAGAAAGGCGATGTCCTGATCGCCATCCTCGGCCAGCACCATCGCCGGTGCGGCCCCGTCTCGCCCCAGTGCCAGACCCGGCGCAAAGCGGGCATAGCCCTGCACATCGGTCTTAGCCTGCCCCAGCACCCGGTTCGAGCGGGACATCAGGCTGAGCTTGACGCCCGGTTTCACCTCGGCACTGGCCAGACTGCGGACGAACACATGCAGCCCATCAGCACCGCTAAGCGTCGCCAACCCCAGATCGCTGATCACGAACCACTGCGTCGCGGGCGGGCTGTCATAGGGATCGGCGCCGGGAATGCGGGCCTGAAGCGCATAGATACCGGCGGATTGCCCGGCAATCGCCTGATCCAGCGGCAGGCGGGTGGTGACATCGCGGTTCAGTTCGGATTGCAACACCGCGCTGCCGGTCCAGACCTGCTCGGCGATATTGCCGGTGAAATTATCCTGCTCCCACGCCGACATCGGGCGACCGAACAGCCCGTCCTGAAGGCTGCGCAGCAGGTTGCGGTCGCTGATGCGATACAGGGTCAGGTCGGCCTGTTGCAGATTGACCGAGGTGATCGGCAGCGCCGCATCCCCGGTGTTCGGCAGCACATAGGCCCGCCCCGGAAAGCGCAGGCTGGGCGCGCGGTCGCGCACGTAGTGGGTCAGGGTCACGTCTTTGGCCAGCGCCTCGCCGCTGGCCGAGGGCAACCCCCGCCGCAGGGTGATCGCATACCGCTGGCCGTGATCGACGCCTTCGATACAGATTTGCCGGTCGTTCTGGCTGACCGCCATGTCGGGCGCAGGCAGCTTGACGAAGGTGGTGTAATCGACGCCCGAGGGGCTGAGCGGTTCGCTGAATTCGGCGCAAATCCGCGGCGCGGCCAGATCGCTTTCGACGCTGCTGTCGACCACGCGGAACCCG
>NZ_JBFHDW010000016.1:0-17428 GCF_041584535.1 Actibacterium sp.
GGTCTGGACCGCGTTCCGGTTCTTGTCAGGGTAATCGACGGCGCACAGCACCTGCTGAAGCGCGGCGATCCGGGCGCGGCGTTTGTCATCCGAGCGGATCACCGTCCATGGCGCATCGATGAAATGCGATCGCGTCAGGGTCTGGGAAATTGCATCCGTATAGGCGTCCCATTTTTTCAGGCCCTCAACGTCAATCCAGCTGAGTTTCCATTGCTTTAGCGGGTCTTTTTCACGTGCCAGAAATCGCCGCAACTGTTCGGCGCGACCGACGTTCAGCCAGAGTTTGACAAGGGTGATGCCTTCTTCGACCAGCATTTCCTCGAACTCGGGCAATTGGCGGAAAAACCGGTCGCGCTGGGGCGCGGTGCAAAAGCCGAACACATGCTCGACCACGCCGCGGTTATACCAACTGCGGTCGAACAAGGCGATTTCGCCTCCGGCGGGCAGTTGTTGCACATAGCGCTGGAAATACCATTGCGACGCCTCGCGGTCAGTGGGTTTCGGCAGCGCCACAACCCGCGCGATGCGAGGATTAAGGTTTTCCTGGAACCGATTGATTGTGCCACCTTTTCCGGCAGCATCCCGGCCTTCGAACACCACGGCCACGCGCTTGCCGCTGTCTTTGACATGGGCCTGCAGCTTGACCAGTTCGATCTGCAGCGCCGCCATCAAATCCTCATAAGCGCCGCGCGGCAGGCGTTGGTCATAGGGGTAACTGGGGGTCAGCATATCCTTGCCATCGGCGGTCAGGATCGCCTGACGCACCGTTTCGGGTGCTTCTTCGGCGAAAAAGCGGCTGATGGCGCCGTCAAAGGGCAGAGACATGTGAAACCTCCTTACATTCCGCCTTAGTATCGCGATTGCACGGCTTAGCGCAATCCGGCGCGGATGGCGGCGCGGTCGATGGCGGCGATCACCTGATCCGGGGCAGAATGATGAGGCATATGGCCGATGCCGGGCAGGCGGGTCAGCACCGCGTTCGGCATATCGGCCAACAGTTTTTCCGCGTGGATCGACAGGCCGACCGTGGTGTCAGCGGTGCCGTGAACCAGTTCGGCAGGCATTTCAAGGCCGGGATAACGCGGCACCATAGTCAGGATTTCATCCTTCAGCGCGGCGCGCTGCCGGGCATTGGCGCGCAGCGATAACCGGCGCAGGGTCATGCCGGGGCCGAAATGGTCAGCATAGCCATCGGGGGCGGTTTGCGGGGCAAAGACGGATTCGACCTCGCGCATGACCTTTTCGCGCGGGACAAAGGCGGTCAGCAGCGGCACCACCAGCCGGGCGCCTAATGGGTGCGAGGTGACCTTGTAAAACCTGCTTAGCCCGCTGTCCCACGGGTGCGAGGGCGTGGCCAGCAACACCAGCGCGGCAATGTCCTGTGGCGCCTGCAATGCCCATGCCAGCGCCACCGACCCGCCATAGCTTTGGCCCAGCACGATCGGCCGTTCGGCCCCCAATTGCGCGGCGGCGGCCCGCAGCAGCCGGGCCTGCGTGGCCAGGCTTTCACCGCCGGGGGCCGGGGCGCTCCACCCCAGACCGGGGCGGTCGATGGAGATGACGCGATAGCGCCGGGCCAGTTGCGCGGTCAGGCCAAAGGTGAAATCCCGCACCGATCCCGACGAGCCATGGATCAACACCAGATCGGGACCGCTGCCCTGAACCACCGCGTGCATCTGCACCCCGTCCACGGTCAGGAACTGACCCTCGGGCGGATAGGCGGCCATCGCGGCACGCTCGCGCGTGGTGGCGCGGTGATGGGTATAGCTGGCCCCGACAGCGGTCAGGGCGGCGAGGGTCAGGATGCTAAAGGCCAATTTTCCCGATTTCATATGGCGTGGACTGATAAATCTCATTGATCCAGTTGCCATATAGAAGGTGCGCGTGACTTCTCCAGCGATTTTGCGGCGGCATCGCAGGATTGTCATCGGGATAATAGTTCAGCGGCACGTTGATCGGCGTGCCATTGGCCACGTCGCGGTCGTATTCCTGTTTCAGCGTGTCGCTGTCATATTCGAAATGGTTAAAGATATACAGCGCCCGGTGGGCGGTATCTTCGACCAGACAAGGGCCGACCTCGTCGCTGCCCAGCAGGGTTTTCAGGGCCGGCACAGCGTCGATTTCATCTTGCTTCATTTCGGTCCAGCGGCTGACCGGGATCACGCAATCGTCCGAGAACCCGCGCAGATAGGGCGACGAGGGCGCAAGGTTCTTTTGCCGGAAACAGCCAAAGGCCTTGTGATCCAGCAGGTGCTTTTTCACGCCGTGGAAATGATTGATCATCGCCATGCCGCCCCAGCAGACGCCAAAGGTCGACTGGACATGGCCTTGGGTCCAGTCAAACACCTGCTCCATCTCGTCCCAATAGGTCACATCCTGAAAGTCCAGATGCTCGATCGGGGCGCCGGTGATGATCAGACCATCGAATTTCTCGCCCGTGGCAGCGACATCGGCAAAGGGGCGATAGAATTCGGCCATATGCTCGGCGGCGGTGTTGCGGGTCTCGTGTTCGGTCATGCGGATCAAGGACAGTTCGATCTGCAACGGCGTCGATCCGATCAGCCGGGCGAATTGGGTTTCGGTCTGAATCTTTTTCGGCATCAGGTTCAACAGGCCGATCCGCAGCGGGCGAATGTCCTGATGGCTGGCCCGGCCTTCTTCCATGACCATGACCCCTTCGCGCGTCAGCACGTCGAAGGCAGGCAGGTTGGCGGGCAGCTTGATCGGCATGGGGCAAGGGTCCTGATTGGGGTAAGAGTGCTGAGATAGGGTGTTTTTCAGTTGGCCTCAAGGGCAGCGGCGATCAGGGCCTGAAAATCACCCGGCGTTTTGACGCGGGCGACGTCATGGGCGCTGACCTTGACGCCCCAATTGCGGGCCATGGCGGCATAGCGCGGCTGGCGATGGGCCAGCGCGCGGGCATAGGTCCAGCGCACAAAGGCGTCGGGATTGACCTGATCTTCGGCCACGCCTTCCAGCGCCAGATATTCCGCCCATGCGTCATGCAGGAATTGCGGCTGGTAATACATCGGCTTGGGTGCGCGATCAAAACGGCGGATCAGCTCGGCGGTGTGATCGTCGCTGCCTTCGATCCAGACCATCAACAGGTTGTCCGACAGGGCGCGCAGCACCGCGTCGTTTTCGTCTTCGGGGTCGACGACCTCGCCGATCGAGCCGCCGGTATCGCAGACGAAATTGTCATAGCCATAAAGGTCATGCGCGCGCTCGATGAAATGCGGCGTATCCAGCAGCGCCGCGATCTCGGACACGCGATGCTCTTCCTGACGCTTCATGTATTCGTCGAACGGCAGGCCGCCCAAAGCCGGATTGCCGGGCTTGCCCAGATAGGTCGACAGGGGGGCGAGGTTCTCGAACGTGATGTTCGAGGCGATATAGACGCTATCGGTCATCAGCAGCTCGCGCAGCAACGGCACGCGCATCGCCTCGCGTTTGAAGTTATCAGCGATGTATTCGCCCATGTAGCGGGTGCCGATGCGGTAATCGACCGAGTAATGAAACCAGTCGCCGCTGTCGCGCAGCAGGTTCGACAGATAGGTCTTGCCCAGCCCGGACATGCCAAACAACAACACGCGCTTTTGCGCGGCCTCATTCCAGTCGTTCGCTGATGAATATCGCATGTCCGATCCCCGAATTGGTGCCGGTGTCCTAGCCACAGGGCCGGGTCTGGTCAAATGGTTTGCGCCCGGCGGGCGCGGGTTTCCGAGCGGATGTTCAACAGGTTGCCAAGGAAAATCAACGAACCGCCCAGCAAAAGCGCCCATTCCAGCGGCTCGCCATACAGCAGCATCCCCACCACCGCGATTGCCGGCAGCCGGACAAAGTCCATCGGCATCACCACGCCCGCCTGCGCGACGTTCAGCGCTTGGGTCAGGCAGAAATGCCCGGCCAGCCCCGCGATGCCGACCAGAACCACCCAATGCAGGATCGCCAGCGACGGCCAGGTAAACGCGCCATCAATATAGCCGCAGACCAGCCCGAAGACCGCCTGCATTCCGGTCAGCCAGAACATGATGCAGGTGATCGTCGCGGTGCGGGTCAGGCGCTTGGTGGCGATGACCGACCCTGCAAAGCCGATCGCGCATAGGGCGGCGGCGATGATGCCGGGGTTCAGGTTGGTCGGGTCGGGATGGGTGACAATCAGCACCCCCGCGAACCCGATCAGTGCCGCGATCAGGCGGGTGCGGGTCAGGGCCTCGGCCAGAAAGACCGGCGCCAGCAGGGTGACCCACAGCGGCGTGGTGAACTCCAGCGCGAAAAGCTGCGCCAGCGGGATCAGGGTCAGGGCAAAGAACCACAGGTTCTGTCCGGTGAAATGGCTGATATTGCGCAGCAGATGCAGGCCCAGCTTTTGGCGGTTGATCTGGTGCAGCTTGCCGGTGGCGGTGGCAACGGTGAGCACGATCAGAAGCCCGACCAGCGAGCGGCAGGTCATCAGCTCGAACGTGTCCAGTTCGACCCGGACAAAGCGCCCGGCCACGGCCATGGTCGAAAACGACGCGATCGCGCCGGACATCCAGAACGCGGCCCGCAGAATGGCGGGTAGGGCGGGCGTGGCGGTCATCGGGTTTCCCTGCATCAGGCCGGGGCAGCCTACGGGCAGGCCGAGGCAAAGGAAAGGCCCGTGACGCGCTGGGACGCCGGGTCAGATTGCGGCGGCGGGCCTAGTCGAACACATAGCGGAATTTCTCGACCAGATCGGTGGCGCGGGCGCGGTCGATGGCGCCGGGGCCGGGCACCTGAAACAGCGCCTGACGGCCACAGGTCCGGGCCACGGGCAGGATGTCCTCGACGATGTGATACCACGGCCGGTTGGTGTAATCGTCAAGGATCAGCCGCGTGCCGGGATCGGCATTCAGAACCGAGGTCATGAAACAGCAGACCCGGAACCGCCCGTCGATCAGCACCGTGTCGGGCCGGGCGCCAGAGCGCCACAGCCAATCGGTGTAATCGGGAAAATCGCGGGCCTTGGAATAGCTGACCGGACGGCCCCAATCACCCAGATCGCCCAGATCGCTGTGGTGCAGGTCGATATCAGCGCGGTCCGTGCAGGCGGCGGCGACGGTGTCGATCCAGACCCGGCTGGTATCCACACCGCGGATCGCGCAGCCGGTGTTGCGGGCGACCCAGATCGTCGAGGCGCCGCAACCGTATTCACCATAAACGCGGGTCTGGTTCAGGATGTCGATGAACAGCGCCTCGTCGCCTTCGAACAGCGGCGTGCGGCGCGTGTCCCGGCGCTTGCGCGTCGGGATTTTCCGCAGCAGGGGTGAAAATACGCTGGTTTGAGAAACCTTGTTCATGTCCGTTCCCGTCGTTTCCGAGAGCGGCATTTCACAGGAATCGACCCCGGCAGCAATAAACGAAAGCTCTATTTCCGCCCGGACCGGCAACAACTTGCCCGTGTCTTTGGTCTAGTCGGCGAAAACCGGCCGGATCATTCCCACTCGATCGTGCCCGGCGGTTTGCTGGTCACGTCATAGGTCACGCGGTTGATGCCTTTGACCTCGTTGATGATCCGGGTCGCGGTCTCGCCAAGGAATTCGTGGCTGAACGGATAGTAATCCGCCGTCATCCCATCGACCGAGGTCACCGCCCGTAGCGCGCAAGCGTAATCATAGGTGCGGCCATCGCCCATCACACCGACGGTGCGCACCGGCAGAATGGCGACGAAGGCCTGCCAGATTTCATCATAGAGATCGTGCTTGCGGATCTGGTCGATATAGACCGCATCGGCATGGCGCAGGATTTCCAGCTTTTCGCGGGTGATTTCACCGGGGCAGCGGATGGCAAGGCCCGGTCCGGGGAACGGGTGGCGGCCGATAAAGCTGGCTGGCAGGCCCAGTTCGTGACCCAGCGCGCGAACCTCGTCCTTGAACAGCTCGCGCAGCGGCTCGACCAGTTTCAGGCCCATCTTTTCCGGCAGGCCGCCGACGTTGTGGTGCGATTTGATCGTCACCGACGGGCCGCCCGAGAAGCTGACCGATTCGATCACATCCGGATACAGCGTGCCCTGTGCCAGAAATTCAGCGCCGTCGATTTCGTTGGCGTATTTCTGGAACACGTCGATGAACAGCTTGCCGATGGTCTTGCGTTTGACCTCGGGGTCGCTGACGCCTTCCAGCGCGCCAAGGAACAGTTCGGATTCCTCGGCATGGATCAGCGGCATGTTGTAATGGTCGCGGAACATCTTCACGACCTCGGCGCCCTCGTTCAGGCGCAGCAGGCCGTGATCGACGAAAACGCAAGTCAACTGGTCGCCGATGGCCTCGTGGATCAGCACCGCCGCGACCGAGCTGTCAACGCCGCCCGACAGGCCGCAGATGACTTTTTTGTCGCCGACCTGTTCGCGGATCAGGCGGATGGCCTCGTCCTTGTAGGCGCCCATGGTCCAGTCGCCGGTAAACCCGGCCAGACGGATAAAGTTCTCATACAGGGTCTTGCCGTTCGGGGTGTGGTGCACCTCGGGGTGGAACTGAACGGCAAAGAAATTGCGGCTCAGATCAGCGGTGATGGCGAAGGGCGCATTGGGCGAGGTGCCATAGACCTGAAACCCCGGCGCGATGGCCGAGACGTGGTCGCCGTGGCTCATCCAGACCTGTTCTTTTTCTTCGAAGAACCATCCGTTCAGCAGGTCGATGCGGTCAGCCGTCGGGGTGACATAGGCGCGGCCGAATTCAGCAGTGCCGTGGCCGCGTTCAACCTTGCCGCCCAGCATCTGCATCATCACCTGTTGACCATAGCAGATGCCAAGGATCGGCACCCCCAGATCGAACACCGATGCCGGCGGGCGCGGCGAGCCGTCGTCGATGACGCTGGCCGGGCCGCCCGAGAAGATCACCGCTTTCGGCGCGAACTCGGCCAAAAACGCGTCGGTGACTTTCTGGAAGGGGTGGATTTCGCAATAGACATTCAGCTCGCGCAGGCGACGCGCAATCAGCTGCGTAACCTGGCTGCCAAAGTCGATAATCAGAAGGCGGTCATGGGATGCGGTGCTCATGCTGTGGCTAATAGGGCGGGGCCGCGGCCCGCGCAAGAGGTGCGCGTGCGCAATGTCGTTCTTGGCGGGCGGAGTGACGCAAATTTATGTTTTCCGGCGCCGCGCGATGGTAAAACGGGCCAAACAGGCGGCAGGTCGGAGGCGGGGATGGCGGAAGGCAGAAGCAGAGGCCGCGCGGGCGGAGGTGCGGCACGGCGCGCGGCGCGCTCGGCGCCCAGCTTTGAGGTGGCCCGGTTTATCGAACGCCGCATTCCCGATCTCGAGATTCTGGACGCCGAGGCCATCGCCATCATCGAGGCCAATGCCGAAACCGTTCTGGAAGAAATCGGAGTGATGTTCACCGACAATCCGGGTGCGCTGAACCTGTGGCGCGCCGCCGGTGCCGATATTCGCGGCGACCGGGTGCATATCCCGCGCGGTCTGGCCCGCAGCCTGTGCGCCACCGCGCCGGGCCGCTTTACCCAACACGCCCGCAACCCCGCGCGCAATGTCGAGATCGGCGGTCGCAGTCTGGTGCTGGCGCCGGTCTATGGCCCGCCCTTCGTGCGCGATCATGCCAGCGGGCGGCGCTATGCCACGCTGGCGGATTTCCATAATTTCGTGAAGCTGGGCCATATGTCGAAATGGCTGCACCATTCCGGCGGCACCGTATGCGAGCCGACCGATGTGCCGGTGAACAAGCGCCATCTGGACATGGTGCTGGCGCATATGACCCTGACCGATAAACCGTTCATGGGCTCGGTCACTGATCCGTCGCGGGCACAGGATTCGGTCGAGATGTGCGAGATTCTGTTCGGAGCCGATTTCGTCGCGGAAAACGCGGTGATGACTTCGCTGATCAATATCAACTCGCCGCTGACCTTTGACGCCACGATGATGGGCGCGCTTGAGGTTTACGCCCGCGCCGGGCAGGCCTGTATCATCTCGCCGTTTATTGTCGGCGGCGCGATGGCGCCGGTGTCGGTCGCGGCGACGTTGACGCAAGTGCTGGCCGAGGTTCTGGCCGGCGTCGCCTATAGCCAGTTGGTCCGCCCCGGCGCGCCGGTGATTTTCGGGGCGTTTGTGACCTCGATCGACATGAACTCGGGCGCGCCGACCTTTGGCACGCCCGAGGCCAGCCAGATCCTGTATGGCGCCGGGCAACTGGCGCGGCGGCTGGGCTTGCCGTTCCGGTCCGGGGGCGCGCTGTGCGGGTCCAAGCTGCCGGATGCGCAGGCGGCTTATGAAAGCGCGAACACGCTGAACGCTGCCTTGCTGGGCGGGGTGAATTTCATGCTGCATGCCTGTGGCTGGCTTGAGGGCGGGCTGGTCGCGTCCTATGAAAAATTCGTCATCGATGCCGATCAATTGGGTGTTTTGCATCGTCTGGCGCAGGGCGTGGCGGTGGACGAGGCCGCACAGGCGATGGATGCGCTGCGCGAGGTCGGGCCGGGCGGGCATTTTCTGGGCTGCGCCCACACGCAGGCCCATTTCAAGGATGCGTTCTGGCGCAGCGATGTTCTGGATTACAAGCCGTTCGAGACATGGGACGAAGAGGGCGCCCGCGACACCGAGGCGCTGGCCTCGGTGCGGGTGGCGCGGTTGCTGAACGACTATCAGCGACCCGGCCTTGACCCGGCGGTGCATGAGGCGTTGCAGGATTATGTGACCCGCAAGAAGGCCAGCCAGCCTGACGCCTTTGTCTGATCAGGTTTGCGGACGCGGTCCCTGCGGCAGCAGCCGCGCCTCGGCCATCATCGCGATCAGAACCTCGACATGGCGGGCGATGGAATAACCTGCATCCCCGGCGCGCCGGGTTTCTTCCAGCCGTTCCTCTTGCTCCAGCAATGCGCTTAGCGCCTGATCCGGCATCGGCAGGCGCGGGGTCTTGACCAGCCGCCGCAAGTCGCGGTCGCGGCGGTAATCGCCCAGCCCGAACCGGGCGGCGCTGATCAACAGGCGCGGGCGACGCAGGGCTTTCATCACGGTGATTGGATCGGACATCGAAAAACCTCGGTTTGTGAAATTGCGCCGCCAGAATGACGCAACCTAAGCGGGTGTTGCGTTTTGCTTCGATCCTGCGAACGGAGGTTTCGCAAAAGTTTATGATTTAGGAACAATTGTAGGAATTGCCGTCGCTCTTAACGACTTGGTAACGAACACAACCTTAGCGTGTATTCGTCGAACACAGCGACAGCCGATCACGACGGGGGGCTCAAGTGATAGGGGATCATTCGCACGCAACAGGCGGGGGGCGGGGCTTGCCCGGCTGGGTGCCCGACAAGGTGGCCTGTTATCTGGCACATACCGTGGCCGGACGGTCGATCCGCGCCTTGGCGCGGGACAGGGGCTGTCACGCGTCAACGGTGCTGAGACATGTGCGCGCGCTTGAGGCGCGCCGCGACGATCCGCTTGTCGATACTGCGTTGCAGGATCTTGGCCACAGCCTCTGCACATCAAACGAAAAGGACCAAAGCCATATGTCAGCTCTCATGCGCAATTCTGCCAAGCCCGAGGATGAGGCAACGATCAACCGCGAGGCCCGGCGGATCCTGCGCCGTCTCAGCGAGGCCGGGGCCTTCATGGCCATCGCCCCGGATCTGGAAAAGGCGGTGGTGCTGAAGGAAACCACCGGCGGCGATACCACCCGGATCGCGGTCGTCTCGCGCGGGGTGGCCGAGGCCTTTGCCCTGAAGGACTGGATCATCTGCAAGACGCCGGGCCGGGTGATGACCTATCAGATCACCCAAGCCGGGCGCGCGGCGCTGAAGCGGCTGCTGGCGCAGGACAAGGCCGGTCAGCCCGGTTTCGCCGAGGCCAGCAGCCCGTTCGGCGATCAGCACCGCGATTGGGGCACGCGGGCGGTGATGTCGGATCAGGGCGTGCAGCAGATGCGCTATAACGTGTCGGAATCGCCGCTGGCGCTGTTGGCCCGGCGCAAGGACAAGGCCGGGCGGCCGTTCCTGACCCCCGATCTTGTCGCGGCGGGCGAGCGCCTGCGTGAAGATTTCGAACTGGCGCAGATGGGGCCGCGGGTAACGCAGAACTGGGATAAATTCCTGACCGGCGGCGATCGCGGCGGCTTTAACGGCGGCAGCGCGGGCGATGGCGCGCGCGGTGCGCGTGACCGGGTGGCGGCGGCGCTACGCGATCTGGGGCCAGGGCTGGGCGATATGGCGCTGCGCTGTTGTTGTTTTCTGGAGGGGATGGAAACGGCGGAAAAGCGTCTGGGCTGGTCGGCGCGCTCGGGCAAGATCGTGCTGCGGATCGCGCTGCAACGTCTGCGCCGCCACTATGACGAACAGGCGGGCAAGCCCGGCGCCAATATGATCGGCTAAAGGAAATAAGGTGGGCCGGGTGTCGAGGAGGGAGAGACCCGGCCCGGCCTTGTCACCAGGTCCACATGGCCGGAACAAAGCGATAGCCGTCGCCGTCGCGCATGATGTGGCCGACGCCGGGGAAGGGGAAGTGATAGCCCAGAACCGCGATCCGGTCCGCCGCCGCCATATCCAGCAACCGCTTGCGCGTGGCCGAGGCCATGTCGCCGTCGATGTCTCGACCGCTGTGCCAGTCGGGGCGTTCAACGCTGATATAAGCGTGGGTCATGCAATCGCCCAGCGCGATCAGCTGCTTGCCGTCGCTTTCCAGAACGATGCTCATATGGTTCAGCGTATGGCCCGGCGAGTCGATCATCCGCACGCCCGGCACCACCTCATAACCATCCATGCCGCGCACCCAGTCCACGCCCTCGGTGGTCAGCGAATTGACCGCGCCGACGACAAATTGCTGATCCTCGGGTGCGACCGAACTGGCCAGACCGTCTTGCAGCCACCAGTCATGCTCGGCGCCGCCGATGACATATTCGGCGTCCGGCAAAAGCGGCTCGTCGAAATCGTCGCGGATGCCCCAGATATGATCGGGATGGGCATGGGTGAACACGACATGGGTGATGCTGGCCGGGTCGATACCGGCGCTGCGCAGGTTGTCCATCAGCCGCCCCGCGGTCGGCATAAAGCGGTTGCCCGAGCCGATATCGACCAGAACAACAGCGCTGCCGGTGTCGATCACCAGATGGTTGGTATGCGAGTAATTCTCGTTCTGCGACAGATAATGCGCCTGAAGGAAGGCCGCGACATCGGTGTCGCTGGCATTCACCGCCAAGGCATTGACCGGCAGGCCAAGATACCCGTCCGAAACCACGGTCAGGGTCATTGACCCCAGAGAAAACCGGTAATGGGCCGTATTGCCGCCTGCGACCGGGCCGCCAAGTTGCGCCAAAGCCGGCGCTGCGGGCAGGGTCAGGACAGGCGCCGCCGCGGCCAGTTTCAACAGGCGGCGGCGGGTAAGGTCAAAACGGGCCATCGGTTTCCTCCCAGAACGGATGTGCGCGGATCAGATCAGTTGAACGCGCAACCCGATTTGATGCCGAGCTTTTTGAAGATCTTTGCAGCCGGGCAAAAACCGGTGAACGATGCCTGAAACAGGTTCAGACCGATGAACACCGTGAACAGGTGCCACATCGGCGACACGTAGTAAGACAGGGCAACAGACACCAGCACCATAACACCGGCAAACGACATGACAACGCGATCAAGGCTCATCTCAAAACTCCTTTTCCTTCCGGCGCTTTTGGCCGGGTCGAGTTTGATATGCACCAGATTGAATATAAATTCAAGTATGTGAATATAAATATTTGGCGCCGTGGAAATTACGACACGCAGGGCAGGGTGGATCAGTCGCGGTTGATCCGCAGCGGCGCGCGGCTGAGTTTATTGCCAGCATCAGCAGCTTTGCGCATCAGGTTCAGAAAAGTTGTTTGTTCTTCAGGGGTAAGGCCAACCAGAATGTCGGATTGCAGCGACCGGACGATGGTTTTCATCTCTTCGAATTCGCGGATTCCCGCGTCGGTCAGGTGCAAAACCTTGGCGCGGCGGTCGCGTTTCGACACGTCGCGCCGGACCAGACCCTTGTGTTCAAGCCGGTCGATCACCCCGCCGATTGTCACCCGGTCATAGGCGATCAAGCCGGACAGAGTCGCCTGATCTATGCCGGGATTGCATGAGATTGCCGAGATGGCGGCGAACTGAACAGGGGTCAGATCATGGCCTTCACGGGCCATTCGATCCGCAAATACCGAGACTGCGATCTGGTGCATGCGCCGGATGTAATGTCCCGGCATATTGTAGATTTCCAGCATTCCTCGACCAAACTATTGATGTGCTATAACTATATATGTCATTTCATTGTCTGAGGTCGATTGCTTAATTGACTTGCATGCGGATAATAAGCATACTGACGAATAGGGATTCGAAACGCAGCGCGCAGCAGGGAGAATACGCCATGAGCGAACAGCTCGGGACGCTCGAAGAGCTTCCGCAGGATTACCGCGATGACATGACAGCCGCGGGGGTCGCCCCGCTTTGGCCGATGATGCGGAATGTATTGCCGCACGGGCGCCCGAACCCGGTCAGCAAGCCCGGGGTCTGGACCTTTGATGCGCTCAAGCCGCTGTTGTTGCGCGCGGGCGAACTGACGCCGGTCGAAAAGGCTGAACGCCGGGTTCTGGTCCTGTCCGATCCGGGCCGCGGCACTGGCGCGATGCAGGCGACGGCCTCGATCTATGTCGGGATGCAGCTGTTGCTGCCGGGCGAAACCGCCCCCGCCCACAAACACACCCCGTCCGCCGCGCGGATCATCGTCGAAGGCAAGGGTGGTTTCACCGTTGTCGATGGTGAAAAGCTGCCGATGGAAGACGGCGATCTGGTGCTGACCCCCGGTGGCGAGTGGCATGACCACGGCCACGAGGGCGACGAGCCGGTGATCTGGCTGGATGCGCTGGATCTGCCGCTATTCGTATACCTTGAAGGGTCTTACGCGGAGGAGGCGCCGTTGCAGGCGCAGCGTAATCGACCCGACGCAAGCCAGGTGGAATATCTTTCCTCCGGGCTTGCCCCTACACGCAAATTCGGATCGACGCCGCGGCGCTATCCGATGATGCGCTTTCCGTGGTCCCGCACCGAGGCCGCCTTGCGGCAGATGGCCAAATATACCGACGAACGGCCGGTCGAGCTGGACTATGTGAACCCCGAGAATGGCAGCGACGTGCTGCCGACCATGGGCTTTACCGCGATGATGATGAACAAGGGCGAAACCGCCCGCCCGCCGCTGGTCTCGTCCAGCGCGGTGTTCCATGTCATCAAGGGCAAAGGCAAAACCATGGTGGACGGTCAGCTGATCGAATGGTCGGCCAAGGACACGTTCTCGGTCCCCGTCTTTGCGGCGCTGGATCATCACGCCGAGGAAGAAAGCTTTCTCATTCGTGTGCATGACCGTCCGCTTCAGGAAAAACTTGGATATTATGAGGAGCGCGCCCGATGAGCGGCCTGTTGTTTGAAGCCCCCAAAACCTATTCGATCCCGGTCAACGGCGAAGACGCCGCCTATCCGGTGAACCGTATTTTCTGCGTCGGCCGCAACTATGCCGCCCACGCCGCCGAGATGGGCGTCGAAGTGGACCGCGAAGCGCCGTTCTATTTCACCAAGCACCCCTCGGCCACCGTGCCGACCGGCGCCACCGTGCCCTATCCGACCGGCACCGAGAACTATCACTACGAGATGGAACTGGTCATGGTGATCGGCAAGCCGGTGTTCCGGTGCTCGGTCGCTGATGCGCCCGCCGCGATCTATGCGTTTGGCAGCGGTCTGGACATGACCCGCCGCGACCTGCAACTGGCCGCCCGCGCCAAACAGCGCCCGTGGGATCTGGGCAAGGATTTCGAGAAATCCGCCGTGTTCTCGGCTCTGACCAAATCGGCCGAACTGGGTGAACTGGGCGAACAGCGCATCCATCTGGAAGTAAACGGCGATGTCAAGCAGGACGCACATCTGAAAGACCTGATCCACAATTGCTATGAGGTCGTGGCCGATCTGTCGAAATACTATCACCTTGCCCCCGGCGACGTGATCATGACCGGCACCCCGGCGGGCGTCGGCGCGGTTCTGCCCGGCGACAAGATCACCGGCGGCATCGACGGTCTGGATCCGATCGACCTGACCATCGGGGACAAGGAATGATCCACTTCCTTGGTTATTTCCGCAGCTCCAGCGCCTATCGCTGCCGGATCGCGTTCAATCTGAAGGGGGTAGGGTATGACTTTACCTCCATCCACCTGCGCAAGGATGGCGGTCAGCAGAAAAAGCCGGACTACACCGCGCTGAATCCGCAGGCTCTGGTCCCGACGATCACCGAGGGCGATTTCGTTCTGACCCAATCAATGGCCATTCTGGAATGGCTGGACGAAAAATACCCCGACCCCGCCTTCCTGCCCAAGGATATGAACCAGCGGGCGCTGGCGCGGGCATTCGCCAATATCATCGCCTGCGACATCCACCCGCTGCAAAACCTGCGCGTGCTGGAATATCTGGGCGAGAATTTCGGCGCCGATCAGGCGGTCAAGGACGCGTGGTGCCAGCGTTGGATCGGCGACGGTCTGGCGGCGTGCGAGGCTTTGCTGGCGAAACAGGACCATGGCGGCGATTTCTGCTTTGGCGACACGCCGGGGCTGGCTGATATCTGTCTGGTGCCTCAGGTGTTCTCGGCAAGCCGGTTCGGCGTCGATCTGTCGACCATGCCGCGCGTAAATGCGGTGTATCAGGCGTGTCAGGCTTTGCCGGCCTTCGCCGAAGCCGCACCGGGCAAACAGCCCGACGCCGAGGCGTAAATCGCCCGGCCCACAGGGAGAGAGACATGACAACTGCAAACCCCGTTATCATCGCAGGTGGTGGCATTGGCGGTCTGGCAACGGCGATGGGACTGGCCCAAAAGGGTGTCCCGTCGATCGTTCTGGAAAAAGCGCCCGAACTGGGCGAAATCGGGGCCGGTATTCAGCTTGGCCCGAACGCGTTTCACGCCTTTGACTATCTGGGCGTTGGCGATCAGGCCCGCGACATGGCGGTCTATATCGACAACCTGCGCCTGATGGATGCGATTTCCGGCGATGAAATCACCCGCATCCCGCTGGACGAGGCCTTTCGCGCCCGGTTCAAGAACCCCTATGCGGTGATCCATCGCGGCGATCTGCACGGTGTGTTCCTGAAGGCCTGCGTTGCGCATGACCTGATCGAACTGCGCACCAGTTCCGAGGTCGTCGATTACGAACAGGACGCCAGCACCGCCACCGCCATTCTGGCCGATGGCAGCCGCGTCACCGGCCGCGCCCTGATCGGCGCCGATGGCCTGTGGTCGAATATCCGCAAGCGGGTGGTGGGCGACGGCGCGCCGCGCGTGTCGGGTCACACCACCTATCGCTCGGTCATTCCGACCGAACAGATGCCCGAAGACCTACGCTGGAACGCCGCGACGCTCTGGGCCGGTCCGAAATGCCACATCGTGCATTACCCGCTGTCGGGCTGGAAAGTGTTCAACCTTGTCGTGACCTATCACAACGACGCCCCCAAGCCGGTCGCCGGCCTGCCGGTGTCGCACGAAGAGGTCGCGCGCGGCTTTGAACATGTGAACCCGGTCGCCCGCCAGATCATCGACCGCGGCACCGATTGGAAACTCTGGGTGCTGTGCGACCGCGATCCGGTCGACAACTGGGTCGATGGCCGCGTTGCGCTGTTGGGCGATGCGGCGCATCCGATGCTGCAATACTTTGCCCAGGGCGCCTGTATGGCGATGGAAGACGCCGTGTGCCTGTCCGCCGAGATGGAGGCCCTGTCCGGCGATGTCGAGCGGGTGTTTCAGGCCTATCAGGCCAAGCGCCGCACCCGCACCGCCCGCGTGCAACTGCAATCGCGCGAGATCGGCCAGCACGTCTATCACCCCGCCGGCGCCCATGCGCAGCTGCGGAACGAGGTCATGGCCAACAAGTCGCCCGAAGACTGGTATGACATCGTGCAATGGCTGTATGGCTCGACCGGGCTGGATGGCGCGGTCTCGACCGAGACCATGCCACGCTGATCCCGGCGCCAATTCCAGACCTTTGAAAACCCCGGCCCCCGCGCCGGGGTTTTTCTTTGCGGCCTGCTTGTTTCGGATCGGTGAGTGCGGCCATAATCGGGGTATTATACTGTTGATTTTTAAGGAGAGTATTTTGCTTCGCTTTTTGAAGATTTTCATTGTTCTGATTTGCCTGCCAGTCGCCGCGCTTGCCGATAGCGGACTGGTGGTTTGCGGCAAAGCGGCGGGTTTTACCTCGGAACAGACTGCGCGCGTTTACGACCCTTTCGCGTTCTTGAACGAAATCAAACAATCTCAGTTTCAGGCGCTGGCCGCAGCGGCACCGGACCACATGGTCGCGGCGCTAAAAGACGGCTTGGCGGACGGGCTGGTCTATTTTGCCAATGACGTGCAATTGCCTGCGGATATTGGAAAACAGGGGCGCATGTTGCAGGAATTCGTGCCCGGATTGGCGCCGCAGTTTCAGACCTGCGCCTTGGTGCAGATCCCCGGCCTGTGCAACGTTGTACAAAGCCGGAAAGAACTGGTTCAGGCCTGTCTGCCGGTCAGCGAAACACCGGATCTATTCGTTCGCGGGCAGATTGGTTCCGCGGACAACTCGTTCTTTACTTATCGCTATTCGAGATTCACCCTGTCGATGGATACTAAAAGCTGCAAATACGCGCTGAGCTGGGATTTCTCTGACCATGTTGACACGATCAGGGACCACGGCACCAAGCTGGCGCTGATCTTTGATGCCGAGTTCGACAAGACCGGCCAATGGGATGCCACCCGGCGCCACCGCGCCAAACTGGCGATCAAAAACGGCTTCGTCACCCGATCGGTGGTTGAATGGTTCGATGTTCTGAATGTCACCGACCGCGACGCGACCTTGGAATTCCTCGTCTATCTGGACGAAAATATCGCTTCTGACCGCCCGCTGTCCTTTGCCGTGGGCTATAAAATGGCAACCCTGCGCCGCCAGGTCGACGATCCGAATTCGGTGATGACCTTCGATTTCTACCTGACGGAGGCGGGCCAAAACGTGTCGAATTTCAACGTCATGTCGGGGATGCTGAACCTGAGGAAGCTCAAGGTGCGGTCGTGGGATTCCGACACATCGTTCCAGGCGCCGATCTCGGTGGATTCGGTGCGCATGACCGGCCGGGACTACCCCAAAGCCGACATGGCCACCGTGCGCCGCCATATCGAAACCGTTCTGGGCCCGGTCTGCGCCAAGTAGGGTGGAATGTCTGGCGCGCGGTTGAAGACAAAACTGCGCCATTGCCCCTGGCATCACACGTAGCCAAAACCATGTGCCAGGTTCAGCATGGACGGGCTGTGAGTTGCTCCACAATCAGGTGGCGCGACGGTGCGGCCATTTTTTCCAGGTCGCTCATTCGGCGGCCTCCTTGGATTTCAGCATGTCCAGCGCCACGTCGACGATCATGTCTTCCTGACCACCGACCATCTTGCGCTTGCCCAGTTCGA
>NZ_JBFHDW010000017.1:0-17428 GCF_041584535.1 Actibacterium sp.
ACCCCGCTCGAGAGCGCTCGCGTAGTTATCTGGACCACCACGCCCTGGACGATCCCCTCGAACAAGGCTGTCGCCTATAACCCCAAGATCGCCTATGGTCTCTACCGCGTTGATGCGACCGAAGAGGAAAGCTGGACCAAGCCCGGTGACTTTTATATCTTTGCCGACGCTCTGGCCGAGGACGCGCTGACCAAGTCGCGCGTGACGCAGTTCACCCGGATGCGAACCGTTGATGCGGTTGAGTTCGAAGGCGCCGTTCTGAAACACCCGTTCAACGGCCTCGAAGGCGCCGACGGTTTCTGGGATTACGACGTGCCGATGATCGACGGCGACCATGTGACCGACGACGCTGGCACAGGTTTCGTGCATACCGCGCCCAGCCACGGTGCCGACGACTATGATTGCTTCGTCAAGCGCAACTGGATGGACCGGATGACCCACAACGTCGGCGAGGAATCCGAGTTCCTGCCGCATGTGCCGTTCTTTGCCGGGCTTCAGGTCTTTGACCGCAAGGGCAAGGAAGGCAAAGCGAACACCGCCGTGATCGCTAAGCTGGTCGAGGCCGGCGGCCTGATCGCCCGTGGCCGGGTCAAGCACAGCTATCCGCATAGCTGGCGCTCGAAAGCGCCGATCATCTTCCGCAACACGCCGCAATGGTTCGCCAGCGTCGACCGCCCGGTTGGCGACGGTCAGGACACCTATGGCAAGACCATCCGCGAACGCGCCCTGACCAGCATCGACAAGCTGGTGAAATGGACGCCGCAAACCGGCCGCAACCGCATCTATTCGATGATCGAAAGCCGCCCGGACTGGGTGCTGTCGCGCCAGCGCGCATGGGGCGTGCCGCTGACTTGCTTCACCAAAAAGGGCGCGCTGCCCACGGATGACGACTTCCTTCTGCGCGATCCGGCGGTCAATGCCCGCATCACCGCCGCGTTCGAGGCCGACGGCGCCGATTGCTGGTATGCCGAAGGCGCGAAAGAGCGCTTCCTTGGCAACGAGTATAACGCCGACGACTATGAACAGGTGTTCGACGTGCTGGACGTGTGGTTCGACAGTGGCTCGACCCACGCTTTCGTGCTGCGCGACCGCGCCGATGGCGCCCCCGATGGTATCGCTGACCTGTATCTGGAAGGCACCGACCAGCATCGCGGCTGGTTCCATTCCTCGATGCTTCAGGCCTGCGGCACCAAAGGCCGCGCGCCCTATCGCGGCGTGCTGACCCACGGGTTCACGCTGGACGAGAAGGGCAACAAGATGTCCAAATCCTTGGGCAATACCATCGTGCCCGAAGAGGTTATCAAACAATACGGTGCCGATATCCTGCGCCTGTGGGTAGCCCAGACCGATTATACCAACGATCAGCGCATCGGTCCCGAGATCCTGAAAGGCGTGGCCGACAGCTATCGCCGCCTGCGCAACACCATGCGCTATATGCTGGGCGCGCTGTCCGGCTATGACGCGGCGCAAGCGGTCGATCCGGCGGATATGCCAGAGCTGGAGCGTTGGGTTCTGCACCGTCTGGCCGAATTGGATCATAAGGTCCGCACCGGCTATACCGCCTATGATTTCCAGGGCGTATTCCAGGCGCTGTTCAACTTCTGCACGGTCGAATTGTCGAGCTTCTATTTCGACATCCGCAAGGATGCGCTGTATTGCGATCCGGCCGACAGCCTGACTGCGCGCTCGTCCCGGACGGTGCTGGACATCCTGTTCCACCGCCTGACCACATGGCTGGCACCGGTGCTGGTGTTCACCATGGAAGAGGTCTGGCTGGAACGCTTCCCGGGCGACGGAAACTCGGTCCACCTGACCGATATCCCCGACACGCCGGCCGATTGGCTGGACGAACCGCTGGCCCAGAAATGGGCGGGTATCCGACAGGTGCGCCGCGCCGTCACAGCCGCGCTGGAAATCCAGCGCCGCGACAAGGTGATCGGCGCCTCGCTAGAGGCCGCGCCGGTGGTGCATGTGCAGGACGCCGATATTCTGGCGGCGCTGAAATCGGTCGATTTCGCCGATATCTGCATCACCTCGGGGATCGTCGTCACCAAGGACCCCAGCCCCTCCGAAGCCTTCCGCCTGCCGGAAGTGCCCGGCGTCGGTGTGGTGTTCGAAACCGCTGATGGCGAGAAATGTCAGCGCTGCTGGAAAATCCTGCCCGATGTCGGCACCCACAGCCACCCCGGCACCTGCCATCGCTGTAACGAGGCCCTCGGCTGAGGACCGCCTTCGGCGAGAGTATTTAAGACCAAGAAAAAGCAGCCAGTCTTTTCTTGGTCCAAATACTCAAATCCCGAGCCGCCCCGATCAGGGGCGGCGAGATCGGGGCGTGGCGCGGAACGCGCCGCAATTTAATCAAGTATTAGCGATTGACCGCTTTGGGGTGGGCCTTGTCATAGACCTCCATCAGGCGGGCGGTGTCGACGGCGGTATAGGCCTGGGTTGTCGACAGCGACGCATGGCCCAGCAATTCCTGAATTGCCCTCAGATCGCCACCTGCGTTCAGCAGATGCGTGGCAAAGCTGTGCCGCATCGCGTGCGGCGTGGCGCTGTCGGGCAGGCCCAGTTGCAGCCGGGCGCGCGCCATCACGCCCGAGATCAGCCGCGGGTTCAGCGGCCCGCCGCGGGCGCCGCGAAACAGCGGGCCCTTCGCGGCCAGGTCATAGGGGCAAAGCTGGCGATAGCTGTCGACAGCGGTTTTGGCCGCGGGCAGCACCGGCACCATCCGTTCCTTACTGCCCTTGCCTTTGATCCGCAGCGCATCGGGCAGCGGGGCGTCGGCGCCGGTCAGGCCAAGGGCCTCGGATATCCGCAACCCGCAGCCGTATAGCAGCGTCACCACCGCCACATCGCGGGCGGAAATCCATGGGTTTTCCGATTGCAGCTCGACCGTGCCGATCATCGCCTTGGCGGCGTCCTGCGCCAGTGGGCGCGGCAGTTTGCGCTGGAATTTCGGCGAGCGCACCGACAGCACCGCCGTGGCATCGAACCCGTCGCGGCGCGCCAGCCAGCGGTAGAAATTCTTGACCGCCGACAGCGCCCGCGCCAGCGATCGGGGCGCAACGCCGCGGGCGCGTTCATGCGCCATCCAGGCGCGCATTTCGGACAGGCCGATCCGGCCAAGGTCGCGCGGGGTGGCGGGGGCGCCCAGATGCAGGGCCAGAAACGCCAGAAAGCCGCTGACATCGGCGGCATAGGCTTTCAGGGTGTTGTCGGCGGCGTCGTTCAGCGCCTTTTCCTGCGCCAGCCAATCGGCCAGCGCTTGCCGTGCGGCGGGCGTTGCCGCCAGCGTCACGCGATCCAGCGGCGCATTGCGCGCTCGAACACACCGGCGAAAAAGCTGAGCAGATCGGTGCCCTGCGCTGGTGAAAACTGGTGCGGGTCTTCAGACCCCATGGCCAGCAGGCCGGTTTGCCGCCCGGCGCCGAAATCCAGTTTCAACAGCGCCTCAGAGCGGACCCAGCTGGTGGCTTCACCATAGATCCGGTCATCCTGCGGCTGCATCTGGCGCAGCGTCACAATGCGGCCCGAGGTGTCGCGGCCACGGGAAAGGTAGTCAGCGATATAGCCCGGTTCCGTCACCCGCAGCACATCGCCCAGTTTCTCAAGCGCCGGGTCGGTGCCTTCGGCGGATTCCAGCACCAACTGGATGCGCGCCACCCGCAGGATTTCAGCGACATCGGTGCCCAGAACCTTGAGGAAGCTGGGGAAATCGACCGGGTCCAGCAGCGCCAGAACCGCGCGGTGCACCTGATTTGTGCCGGCCAGATTGTCATAAGCCGCCGCGATGACAGAGCGGTGGGTGTCCTCCAACCGCTCAAGCCGGGCTTCCAGCCGTTCCATCGCCACGCCGCGCAGATCGACGACATTGGTGCCAAGCGCCTTGTCATTGGCGGCGATCAGCGCGCGCATCAGGTCGCGGTCCTCGAGAATGACATCGGGGTCCGCGATGATCTGGTCGCGCAAATTGGTTCCGGTCAGGGCGGAGCTGCTCATGCCTCGTGCCTCGTTTTGTTCTTTTGCCGGGACTTTACACGAAAGTCAGAGAATTTTCTGCCCTGTTTTTTCCCAATCTTTCAGGAAGGCCTCAAGACCCTTGTCGGTCAGAACGTGGTTGGCCATCGCCTTGATGACCGACGGCGGCGCGGTGGCCACGTCGGCGCCGATCAGGGCGGCGTCTTTCATGTGGTTCACGTTGCGGATCGAGGCGGCAAGGATCTGGGTCTCGAAGCCGTAATTGTCGTAAATGGTGCGGATGTCAGCGATCAGGTCCATGCCATCGAGGTTGATGTCGTCCAGACGGCCGATGAACGGCGAGATGAACGTGGCCCCGGCCTTGGCGGCCAGCAGTGCTTGGTTGGCCGAGAAGCACAGTGTCACGTTCAGCTTGTTACCTTCGTCCGACAGAACCTTACAGGCCTTCAGCCCGTCCCAGGTCAGCGGCACCTTGATGCAGATGTTCGGCGCGATCTGCGCCAGCTTGCGGCCTTCGGCGATCATGGCGTCGGCTTCGGTGGCGATGACCTCGGCCGAAACCGGGCCGTCGATCATGTCGCAGATTTCCTTGGTGACTTCGATGATGTCACGGCCGGATTTCATGATGATCGAGGGGTTGGTGGTCACACCGTCGACCATGCCCAGATCGTTCAGTTCGGCGATGGCGGCGACATCGGCGGTATCTACAAAGAATTTCATAACTGCGGTCCATCAGATTGCTAAGGCTGTTTGCGCTTGTGATAGCGCATGACTAGGGTGCCGGAAACCCCCTGTGACGGCATGGCGAGGGCAATGACCGACTTCTTCGATCACGGTGCTTTGGTGGGCGTTCTGACCGCTCAACCCCTAGACCGGGTGCTGGATTATCTGGCACCCGAAGGCGGTTGTGCGCTGGGCGCGTTTGTCGAGGTGCCGTTGGGGCCGCGCAAAGTGATCGGTGTGGTCTGGGGGCCGGGGCAGGGCGGCTATGATCTGGCCAAGGTGCGGCCGGTGAACCGGGTGCTGGACGTGGCGCCGATGCGCGACGAGATGCGCAGCTTTCTGATCCGCGCCGCCGATTACACCATCACACCACTGTCGGCGATGCTCAGGCTGGCGACGCGGGCGCCGGGGTTGGGCGGTGGAGAGTCGATGCGCAAGGTGTATCGGCTGGGCCATGGTGACCCCGACCGCCAGACCGATGCCCGCCGCCGGGTGCTTGAGGTGTTGCAGGCCTATGGCGGGCTGTCGTTCACTTTGGGCGAACTGGCCGAACAGGCCGGGGTGTCCACATCGGTGATCAAGGGGCTGGTCAAGCAGGGCGTGGTGTCGGAAGAGGACGCGCCGCGCGATCTGCCTTATCCACGGCTTGATCCCCTGCGGTCCGGCAAGGCGCTGACCGGCGATCAGGCCACGGCCTCGGACGCGCTGCGCGACGGGGTCAGGGGCGGGGCGTTCGGGGTGACCTTGCTGAAAGGCGTCACCGGATCGGGCAAGACCGAGGTCTATCTTGAGGCCGTGGCCGAATGTCTGGCGCAGGGGCGGCAGGCGCTGGTCTTGCTGCCGGAAATCGCCCTGACCGCCGAATTCCTGACCCGCGTCGAGGCCCGCTTTGGTGCCAAGCCCGCTGAATGGCATTCCGGCGTCACCATGACCGAGCGCCGCCGCTGCTGGAAAATGGTCGGGCAGGGCGGGGCGCAAGTGGTGGTGGGCGCGCGCTCGGCGCTGTTCCTGCCGTTCCGCGATCTGGGGCTGATCGTCGTCGATGAGGAACATGACAGCTCGTATAAACAAGAGGACGGCGCCCTCTATAACGCCCGCGACATGGCGGTGCTGCGGGCGTCCTTCGCGGCGGCGCAGGTGGTGCTGGCCTCGGCCACGCCCAGCCTTGAAAGCTGGGCCAATGTCGAGGCCGGGAAATATCGCCGCCTTGATCTGACCGCGCGGTTCGGCGCGGCGGTTCTGCCCGAAATGCGGGCGATCGACATGCGGGCCGAAGACCTGCCCGGCAGCCGCTGGATCTCGCCCAGTCTGGCGTCGGCGGTGCGAACACGCGTGGCAGCGGGTGAGCAATCCTTACTGTTCCTCAATCGCCGTGGCTATGCGCCGGTGACGATCTGCCGGGCCTGCGGGCATCAGATCGGCTGTGATCATTGCGACGCCCGCATGGTCGAGCACCGGTTTCAGAAACGCCTTGTCTGCCACCAATGCGGCGAGACCAAACCGATCCCCGAGGCCTGTCCGTCCTGCGGTGTCGAAGGCAAGCTGGCCCCGGTCGGTCCGGGGGTCGAGCGTCTGGCCGAAGAGGTGGCCGAAGTGTTCCCCGACGCGCGGGTGGCGGTGTTGTCGTCTGACCTGTTCGGCTCGGCCCGGGCGCTGAAGGATCAGATCCTCGCCATCGCCCAAGGTGCCGCCGACATCATCATCGGCACGCAACTGGTGGCCAAAGGGCATAACTTTCCGCTGCTGACACTGGTGGGGGTGATCGACGCCGATCTGGGCCTTCAGGGATCAGACCTGCGCGCGGCCGAGCGCACGTTTCAACTGATGCGGCAGGTGGCGGGCCGCGCTGGCCGGGCGGAAAAGCCGGGGCTGGCGCTGTTGCAGACCTTTCAGCCCGAACACCCGGTGATCCGGGCGATCCTTTCGGGGGATGAAGAGGGGTTTTGGCGCGCCGAAGCGGCCGAGCGCAAGATGGCCGGCGTGCCGCCCTATGGCCGGATGGCCGGGATCGTGCTGTCCTCGCCCGACTTGCAGGCGGTGTTCGATCTGGGCGGCGAACTGGCGCGGCTGGATGGGCCGCTGCGGCGGATCGGGGCGCAGGTCTATGGGCCGGCCCCGGCGCCGATTGCCCGTATTCGTGGCCGTCACCGGGTGCGGCTGCTGGTCAAGGCCGACAAGACCGCGCCCTTGCAAGCGGCGTTGCGCGATTGGGTTGCGCAGGTTCGGTTGCCCAACAATCTGCGGCTACAGATCGACATAGATCCGCAGAGCTTTTACTAGGCCGCCGCCCGGCGCGCGCCGACCTGATCGACCAGAAAATCCGTGGCCATCGCGCCGATCCACATGCAAAACAGCGCCAGCCATGCGGTCGCGACAAAGATCGACCCGCCGGTCACCCCGGCACCGATGGCACAGCCCCCGGCCAGCATCCCGCCAAAGCCCATCAGCGTCGCGCCCAGCATCGACCGCTTCATGTTGTCGGCGTCCTGAAAGCCTTGAAATTTCAACTCACGCGCCAAGGCGGCAGCGACAAAAGCACCAATGAACACGCCCGGCACCAGCCCGACATCGAATTCCAGAACCGGGTTTTCCTTGAGGAAGAACATCAATGTGTTGGCCGAGGGGCCGGTGAAGGTGGCGCTTTCGATCTGCACCGGCTCAAAGCTGACCTGCGCCAGCCCATAGGTCAGAACCCAACCCACCGCGACGGCAAATCCGACGCCCGAGGCAAAGATCAGCACCCGTGGCCCGATGCGGTTCTTATAGGACAGCACCAGCGCCAGCGCCGCCACCGCCAGACCCAGAACCAGACCGGTCGCTGCCGGTAAATGCAGCGCGTCGATCAGGTTGACGTTGCGCCCGCCACTGGTGGTCCAAAGCGCCGCCAGCCGGTTGCGCAGCGGTGACAGCCAGCCGTGCAGGCTCATCTGAGCGACCACGGCAAAGATCAGCCCCGACACCACGGAACGCAGGTTGCCCGTCGCCGCCAGAACCAAAAGCCGCCCCGAACAGCCGCGCGCCAGCACCATGCCGACGCCAAATACCAGCCCGCCGATGATCGCGCCGGACCAACTGCCGGTGACGGCCATCATCCGGGCGTCCTCGGACCGCATCAGCCCCAGCAATTGCGCGCCCTGCACCCAGACAACGGCGGTCGAGAATGTCAGCAACCACACCGACACCCGCCGCCCCAACTGGCCACGGGCGAATTCGACCGTCGCCGCGCGCAGGCAGAACGATGACCGTTGTGCCGCGACGCCGAAGATAATGCCGGTGATCAGCCCGAACAAAGCCGCCGCACGGGCTTCGCCTGCCCATTCCACGACACCCAGAATGTCCATGCCCTGTATTCCCATACTGCAAAACTTGAATATGTATGCCAGAGGTGCAGCTTTTGAACATTGATTCAGATCAGGCGGGGAAACTCGGCCGGCATGACGAATTTCCCCTCGCCAAGCCGGGCGCATCGGCATATCGGAAAAGCATGTTCAGGATCGTGCATATGGATCAGATCGCAACTCTGCCGCGCTGGCGTCAGCCGGTGGTTTTGCTGTTGTTGATGGCGATTGCCATGCCGCTGGCCTTTGCGACATGGAACGCGCTGCTGAACAATTTCGTCATCGAGGTCGCGGGCTTTACCGGGGTCGAGATCGGCTGGCTGCATTCGGTGCGCGAAGTTCCGGGGTTTCTGGCGGTGGGGGTGATTGCGCTGATCATCTTTATCCGCGAACAGGTGCTGGGCCTGATCGCGCTGGCGCTGCTGGCGGCGGCAACGGCGGTGACCGCGTGGTTCCCGTCCTTCGGCGGCATTCTGGTTATCACCATGCTCAGTTCGATCGGGTTTCATTATTACGAGACCGTCAACCAGTCGCTGCAACTGCAATGGATCGACCGGGCGCGGGCGCCGCAGGTTCTGGGCTGGCTGGTGGCGGCGGGCTCGGCCGCGTCGCTGGTGGCTTACGGGTTGCTGGTGATCGGCTGGCGGGCGTTCGATCTGTCGTATAATTTCGTCTATCTGGTCTCGGGCGGGGTCAGCCTGGCGATTGTCGCCTTCTGCATTCTGGCCTTTCCGCAATTCGAATCTCCGCATCCGCAGGTCAAGAAAATGGTGCTGCGGCGCCGCTATTGGCTGTATTACGCGCTGCAACTGATGGCCGGGGCGCGGCGGCAGATTTTCGTGGTCTTCGCCGCCTTCATGATGGTCGAGAAATTCGGCTTTGATGTGCACGAGGTCACGGCGCTGTTCCTGATCAACTTTGTCGCCAACATGGTGTTCGCGCCGCTGATGGGGCAGGCGCTGGGCAAATGGGGCGAACGGCGGGTTCTTAGCTTTGAATATATCGGCCTGATCGTCGTGTTTCTGGCCTATGGCGGCATCTATTATTTCAGCTGGGGTGTGATCCTTGCGGCGACGCTTTATGTGATCGACCACATGCTGTTCGCGCTGGCTTTCGCGCTGAAAACCTATTTCCAGAAAATCGCCGATCCGGGCGATATTGCCCCGACTGCCGCCGTTGCCTTTACCATCAACCATATCGCGGCGGTGTTCCTGCCGGCGGTTCTGGGTTATCTTTGGATTAAATCTCCGGCAGCGGTGTTCGTTCTTGCAGCAGTTATGGCAAGTGTGTCGCTTGGTCTCGCTCTTTTGATCCCGCGACACCCCGAACCGGGGGCCGAAACGGTATTTTCGCGTTTACGTCCAGCACGGATTGGCTAGGTTTGCGCCGCCGGTGACCTATATTCCGAACTGAACCGGTCAGGGAGGTATGCATGTTCGGACTGTCAAAGACCTTGGAAATGATCGAACGGGACGCGGCCTTGCCGGGGCGCGACACCCCGATCCCCACTGCACAAGAGCATTTCATCTGGCCCCGGCCGCTGAAATCGCCCGTCCCCGAGGGCATGGCCGAGGCGGTGTTCGCCATGGGCTGTTTCTGGGGGGTTGAGCGGCTGTTCTGGCAGGTGTCGGGCGTGTGGCTGACCATGGCCGGATATGCCGGCGGTTTCACCCCCAACCCGACCTATGACGAGGTCTGCTCGGGTCGCACCGGCCATACCGAGGTGGTGCGGGTGATCTATGACCCGGCGCAGGTCAGCTATGACGATCTGCTGCGGGTGTTCTGGGAAGGCCATGATCCGACTCAGGGCATGCGGCAGGGCAATGATCGCGGCACGCAATACCGCTCGGCCATCTACACCTATGGTGACGAGCAACTGGCCCGCGCCGAGGCCAGCCGCGCCTTGTTCCAGCACCGGCTGATGCGGGCGCGGATGGGATATATCACCACCGAGATCGCCGCCGCCGGGCCGTTCTATTACGCCGAGGACTATCACCAGCAATATCTGGCCAAGAATCCCAACGGCTATTGCGGCCTTGGCGGCACCGGGGTCAGTTGCCCGATCGGGACCGGGGTGTAAGCCGGTGACAAAAGGCCGAAGAATTCACGTCCTGGGGGCAAGCGGTTCCGGCACGTCGACGCTGGCGCGGGCGCTGGCGTCAAGGATTGCGACTCAGGCCTTTGACACCGATGATTTCTATTGGCGGCCCTCGGACCCGCCGTTCCAAAGCAAACGCCCGGTGCGCGACCGGATCGAGCTGATGAACGATGTCTTCGTGCCCCGGCGCGATTGGATCTTGTCCGGCTCGTTCGTCGGCTGGGGCGATGTGCTGATCCCGCGCCTGACCCATGTGGTGTTTCTGGATATGCCGGCTGGCATGCGGCTGGCCCGGCTGCGCGCCCGCGAGCGCCGCCGCTATGGCGCCGAGATCGAACCCGGCGGTCCGCGTGAAGCCGCCTTTGCCAGTTTTCTGGACTGGGCGATGCAATACGAGGACCCGACCTTTACCGGCCGCACCCGCCGCGTGCACGAGGCATGGCTGTCGCGCCTGCCATGCCCGGTGATCCGCGTTGATGCGACCCAAACCGTTGACCAGATGGTGACGCAGGTTCTGGCAGAGCTTGACCAACCCGCGCCAGAGGCCTAGGCGCAGGAACAAACCGACAGTCCGGAGACCGCCATGCCCACCTTTACCGCTCTGACCACCTTGCCCGGAAAAGCCCCCGCCGAAGCCCTGGGCGAAGCGATGGAGGATCTGATCCCCGAACCGACCGGCGTCGGCGTGTTCGAGATTGAGGACGATTCCGGCCTGTGGGAGGTCGGCGGCTATTTCACCGAACAGCCCGATCTGGCCGGTCTGGCGCTGTTGGCCAAGATGCACGGCGCCCGCGATTTTACCGTCTCGGAACTGCCGGACATCGACTGGGTCGCCAAGGTCAAACGCGAATTGTCGCCGGTTCAGGCCGGGCGGTTCTTTGTCTATGGCAGCCATGACGCCGACAATGTGCCCGCCGACAAGGTGGCGCTGCTGATCGAGGCGGCGATGGCATTCGGCACCGGCCATCACGGCACCACGCTGGGCTGTCTGCGGGCGCTGGACAAGCTGGCCTCGGACGGCTTTGTCGGTCAGAATGTCGCTGATATCGGCTGTGGCACCGCGGTGCTGGCAATGGCGGCGGCGCGGATCTGGCCGAACCCGGTTCTGGCCAGCGACATCGACGCGGTCGCGGTCGAAGTGGCCGAGGCCAATGTCGCCTGCAACGACCTGACGGGCCGTGTGATCTGTCTTGAGGCCGCCGGGTTCGAACACGACACCCTGCACGCCGCAGCCCCCTTTGATCTGGTGTTTGCCAACATCCTGAAGGGCCCGCTTGTGGCGCTGGCCCCCGACATGGCGGCCCATGTCAAATCGGGTGGATATGCGATTCTGTCGGGCATCCTGAACCCGCAGGCCGATCAGGTTGAGCAAGCTTATGCCGATAGCGGCTTTATTGTTCACAGCAAGGAACAAATCGGCGACTGGACGACCTTTTGTCTCGTAAAGCGCTGAGGTAATTGCCTTATTTTTGCCACGATTAGACCCCATAAATGCCTTGGTGTGGGGGCGTGTCAGGAGTTTGAGTAATGTCTGACCCGCTTTATGATGATTTTTATGGTCGCGTGCGTCGGGTTGAGCGCGCGCACCGCCGTGGCCGAGGTTTCGAGGCCGCTGGCACGCTGGGTCGGTCTCATTATGTGCGCCCGGCCCGCCAGATCAGTCTGTTCCGTCCGGTCGTTTTGCTGATTGCCACCGGCATGATGCTGAAGGCGGGTCTGATGATGTATCTGGGCGAAACCGATTATACCGAACGCGTGGCCCGGCTTGAAAGCGGCTCGCGGGTCGAGGCGATCAGCGCCTATATCATGGGTCCCGATATGGTGACGCGCTGGCTGTCGGAACTGCTGGACGACCTGACCAAAAGCCCGGTCTAAGCCGGACCGCACACGCGCGGCTTGGCCGCCACCAATAATACCCCGATTCCCCCTCGTTTCCCGCCGAAGCGAGGGGTTTGTTTTGACCCCCGGACCGGATGCGAAACCGCCCAAGGGCGCATTCGCGCTGGCGGATGTTCACTTTTCGTGCTAGTCAGGACGGAACGAAAAGAAAAGAAACGGGGCGAGCATGCGTGTGTTGGGAGTGGACCCGGGACTTCGCAATATGGGCTGGGGCGTGATCGACGTGAACGGGTCGCGCATCTCGCATGTTGCCAACGGGATTTGTCATTCAACCGGCGATGATCTGGCGCAGCGCCTGCTGTCGCTGCATATGCAATTATCGCAGGTGATCGCGGATCATGCGCCCGACACGGCGGCGGTTGAACAGACCTTCGTCAACAAGGATGCGGTGGCGACGCTGAAGCTGGGGCAGGCGCGGGCGATTGCGCTGCTGGTTCCGGCGCAGGCGGGCCTCAGCGTCGGCGAATACGCCCCCAATGCGGTCAAGAAATGCGTGGTCGGCGTCGGTCATGCCGACAAGAAACAGGTCGATCACATGGTGCGCCTGCAATTGCCGGGGGTGAACATCGCCGGGCCCGACGCGGCCGACGCATTGGCGATCGCGCTGTGTCATGCCCATCACGCCCGCAGCGCCGGGCGGCTGGCCGAGGCGGTGAGGCGCGCGTCATGATCGGCAAGGTTTCCGGACGTCTGGACTATCGCGGCACCGACCATGTGCTGATCGACGTGCGCGGCGTGGGCTATATTGTCTATGTCTCGGATCGGACGCTGGCCGGACTGCCCCGCGTGGGCGAGGCTGTGGCGCTGTATACCGAGCTGTTGGTGCGCGAAGACCTGCTGCAACTCTTTGGTTTCCCAACGCTTTTGGAAAAGGAATGGCACCGGCTGCTGATCAGCGTTCAGGGCATTGGTGCCAAGGCGGCGATGGCAATTCTGGGCACTTTGGGGCCTGACGGGGTCAGCCGGGCGCTGGCGCTGGGCGACTGGGCGGCGCTGAAGGCCGCGCCGGGGATCGGCCCCAAGATCGCGCAGCGCGTGGTGATGGAATTGAAAGATAAGGCGCCCGCCGTGATGGCAATGGGCGCCAGCCTGCCTGCGGCGATGGCGGGCCTGCCAGCGGATGACGCGGGCGAGGTGATCGAGACCACCACCCCGGCACCGGCGCGCAAACCCATGCCCCCGGCCACCGCCACCGCACAGGCCGAGGCGATGTCGGCACTGGCCAATCTGGGCTATGGCCCCTCCGAGGCGGCGCAGGCCGTGGCGACAGCGGCGGGCGATCTGCCCGAGGCCGACACGCCGTCGCTGATCCGCGCCGCGCTGAAACTGCTGGCGCCGAAAGGGTAAGCGATGACCGAACCCGACCCGACCCTGCGCCCCGATGCCCGCCCCGAAGACGCCGACCGCGCCCTGCGGCCGCAACAGCTGGACGATTTCATCGGTCAGGCCGAGGTCCGCGCCAATCTGAAAGTCTTCATCGAAAGCGCCCGGATGCGGTCCGAGGCGATGGATCACGCGCTGTTCTATGGCCCGCCCGGTCTGGGCAAGACCACGCTGGCGCAGATCATGGCGCGCGAATTGGGGGTGAATTTTCGTATGACCTCGGGGCCGGTTCTGGCCAAGGCGGGCGATCTGGCGGCGATCCTGACCAATCTGGAACGCAATGATGTGCTGTTCATCGATGAAATTCACCGCCTGAACCCGGTGGTCGAAGAAGTGCTGTATCCGGCGATGGAGGATTTCGAACTGGACCTTGTGATCGGCGAAGGCCCGGCCGCGCGCACCGTCCGGATCGAATTGCAACCCTTTACGCTGGTCGGCGCGACGACGCGGCTGGGTCTGCTGACCACGCCGCTGCGCGACCGGTTTGGTATTCCGACCCGGCTGCAATTCTATACGGTCGAGGAACTGCACAAGATCGTCACCCGCGGCGCCCGGCTGATGGGTATTCCCGCCGAGGATGGCGGCGCCCGCGAGATCGCCAAACGCGCCCGAGGCACGCCGCGCATCGCTGGTCGCCTGCTGCGCCGGGTGGTGGACTTCGCCGTGGTCGATGGCGATGGCCGGATCACGCAACAGATCGCGGATAATGCGCTGACCCGGCTGGGGGTCGATCATCTGGGGCTTGATGGGGCCGACCGGCGCTATCTGCGGATGATCGCCGAGAATTTCGGCGGCGGCCCGGTGGGGGTGGAAACCATGTGCGCCGCCTTGTCGGAAAGCCGCGATGCGCTGGAAGAGGTGATCGAGCCGTTCCTGCTGCAACAGGGCATGATCCAGCGCACGCCGCGCGGCCGGATGCTGACGCAAAAGACATGGGCGCATCTGGGCTTGCCCGCGCCTCGGGCCGAGGGGCAGGGCGGTCTGTTTGACGGCTAGCGCTGGAAACTCTATGCCTGCGCCTTGAGTATTTTTACCAAGAAAAAGACCATGACGCCTGAACAGATCTCCCCGCTTTTTAGCCGCGCCGACGGCAGCTATGTTTTCGCCCGCTGGGGCCGCCCGATTGCGCCGGTGGTGTTCGGCGTCGAGGAGGCGACCTTGCAGGTGGTCAAGGGCGCCTGCGAGGCGGTGGTGACGCTGGCCGGGCACAAGATGGCCGAGACCGACCCCGAACTGGGCGCCAACCTGATGGTGTTCTTTTTCCGCGACTGGGACGAGCTGATCGAAACCCCTAATCTGGACAAGCTGGTGCCGGATCTGGCGGTGCGGGTGGCGCGGCTTAAGGCGGCGGGGGCGAACCAGTATCGGTTCTTCCGCTTTGACGATGCGGGCGCGATTCAGGCGGCCTTTGTGTTCGTGCGGATGGACGAGGCGCTGTCGGCCATGCCGGCCGAGGATCTGGCGCTGGCGCAGATGGTGCAGGTGATCCTGCTGTGGGGCGACACCGCCTTTGCCGGGCGCAGCCCGCTGGCGCTGACGCCGGGCGGGGTGACGGTGCTGCGGCCCGACATCGCCAATGTGATCCGTGCGGCCTATGATCCGGTGATGCCGGCAGTGGCGGCGGATGCCAGCCACGCGCTGCGGCTGGCGGCGCGGGTGGGGCGGCTATGACCCATCGTTTGCATCTGCGGGTCTATTACGAGGACACCGATCTGGCCGGGATCGTCTATTACGCCAATTACCTGAAATTCATTGAACGCGGCCGCTCGGAATTTGTCCGCGATCTGGGGATCGATCAACGCCGGATGAAGGCCGAGCAGGGCGTGGTCTTTGCCGTGCGCCGGGTCGAGGCGGATTATCTGAAACCGGCCTTGTTCGAGGATGAACTGATCGTCGAGACCGAAGTCACCGGCGTGACCCCGGCGCGGATGGAGATGGCACAGCGGGTCTTGCGTGGGGTTGATCTGTTGTTTCAGGCCAAGGTGACACTTGTCGCCATCGGCGCGCAGGGCGCACCGGTGCGGCTTCCGGCAGATATTCGCCGATTGATCGTCTGAAGTTTGGCGCTTTTCCGCGATGACGCGGATGTGTTGGCAATCGCTCTTAAAACATTGTAGACTCGGTGTTAATCAGAGCCGGGAAAATCCGGCCCAACAACGAGCAGGCTTATGGAAACCGAAACCCTTGCGATGGCATCGGAGATTGATTTCTCGATGCTGGCGCTGTTCGCGCGTGCGACCTTTGCGGTCAAGATCGTGATGATCCTTCTGATCGCATCTTCGTTCTGGAGCTGGGCGATCATCATTCAGAAAACCATCACCTATCGCCGGTCGCGGGCGCAGGCCGACGCGTTTGACGCGTCGTTCTGGTCGGGCGAGCCTCTGGACGAATTGTTCGACCAGATCGGCCCCGATCCGCATGGCGGGTCCGAGCGGATTTTCGCGGCCGGGATGATGGAATGGCGGCGCAGTCACCGGCAGGATGGCGGGCTGATCCCCGGCGCCGCGCCGCGGATCGACCGCTCGATGGATGTGGCGATTGCCAAAGAGACCGAGGCGCTGAGCGGCGGCTTGCCGTTTCTGGCGACGGTGGGTTCGACCGCACCTTTTGTCGGCCTGTTCGGCACGGTCTGGGGCATCATGCATGCGTTTGAACAGATCGCGTTGCAGCAGAACACCAATCTGGCCGTTGTTGCGCCCGGCATCGCCGAGGCCTTGCTGGCGACGGCCCTAGGCCTGTTGGCGGCGATCCCGGCGGTGGTGTTCTATAACAAGTTGTCCGCGGATAGCGACCGGATCATCGGCGGGTATGAGGCCTTTGCCGACGAGTTTTCGACCATCCTGTCTCGCCAGCTGGATTCCTGAGCGATGGGCGCGGGGGTGATGCAGCGCAAGGGCGGCGGCAAGGGTCGCCGCAGCCGCGGGCGTGGCCGTCCGGCGGCGATGGCCGAGATCAACGTCACGCCTTTTGTCGACGTGATGCTGGTGCTGCTGATTATCTTCATGGTCGCGGCGCCGCTGTTGACTGTGGGTGTGCCGGTCGAATTGCCCAAGACCGCGGCGCAGGCCCTGCCCAGCGAGCAGGAAGAGCCGCTGACGATCACGCTGGCCGCTGATGGCAGCATTCAGATTCAGACCACCGTAACCCCGGCGGATCAGTTGATCGCCAAGCTGCGGGCGGTGGCGGCCGAACGCGACAGCGACAAGATTTTCCTGCGTGCCGATGGCGCGATTCCCTATGAGCGGGTAATGCAGGTCATGGGGGCGCTGAACGCCGCCGGGTTCCGCAACATCGGGCTGGTGACTGACACTGGCGGTCCGACGCTGGACGGGCAGAGCAGGTAAGGCAGCGCCCATGAAAACGGGCTATTATATCTCGGGTATTGGCCACGCTCTGGTGATCCTATGGATCTTGCTGGGCGGGGTGTTCAGCGCATCGCGGCATCCGCCGGTCGAGGTGGCGAATGTGTCGCTGGTGACAACCGAGGAATTTGAGGCCATGACCGCACCGGCCTCGGCCCCGCGCGCCGATGCTGTCGCGCCCGCACCGATCGCGCCCGACCAGCCCGCCGAAGCGCCCGTGGTGCCGCAGCCCGAAGCGCCGCAAGTGTCGCCGCGCCCGACCGCGCGCCCCGAGCCGGTTCAGCCCGACCCGGTGCCCGAGGCCGCCGAGCCGCAGCCGCCCACCGAAGTGGTGGACGAACGCCCGACGCCGCCCGCGCCGCCGTCTGAAACCGAAGGCACCACCGTTCTGACCGAAACCGCGCCGCCGCGCCCCGCGCCGCGCGTGGCACCGGTGCCGGCGCTGGCGCCAGACCCGGCGGCCGTGCCCGATGAGGTCGTGGCCGAAGTCACCGCCCCCAGCCCCGACGCCGCAACCCCGGCGCCGACGGTCGATGTCGCGACCGCCCCGCCAGAGGCCAGCACCCAGATCGTCACCGAGGCCGAAACGACCGACAATCGCGATGCGGTGCTGACTGCCTCGGTCCGGCCGCGCGCGCGGCCGGCCC
>NZ_JBFHDW010000018.1:0-17332 GCF_041584535.1 Actibacterium sp.
AAGGACGCGGCGATGTCGCCCTGCGCAGCAACCGTGTGCGAGCGGGTCGGGAACACCTTGGTCACGCAAGCGGTGCGCAGCCCTTGTTCCGCCATGCCCAGCGTCGCGCGCAGACCCGAGCCACCGGCCCCCACAACCACGACGTCATAGTTGTGTGTTTCAAATTCGTATGCAGCCATAGTCTTTCGGTGCTCCTTACAGCGCGAGGCGGGCGATGGCAAAAATGCCGGTCGCCGCTGCGGCATAGCTCAGGCAAACCGCGCCAATGATCAGGATTTCGCGGGTCATGCCGTGGGTGTAATCTTCGATTGCCGCCTGCACGCCGTTCTTGAAGTGCATGAAGCCGGCCCAGATGGTCAGCGCCGCGACGATGGCCGGGAACGGGTGGCCGAAATACTCGACCACCTCGGCATGCGATGCGCCCAGCATCGGGCCAAAGGTAAAGACGAACAGCGGAACCAGAATCAACAGCCCGCCCGAGCTGACGGTCATGCGCCAGTGATGAGCAGTGCCGGTATGTGCGGCGCCCATGCCCACGGCGCGTTTACGGTCGGTCAGAAATGCCATGCCAGCCTCCTCAGATCACAGCGACGGTGAACAGGGTCAGAACAACCGACCCGATGATGACGATCCACCCCAGACGGGTGGCGGCGTTGATCTCAAGGCAGCGGCCGCTGTCCCAGATCAGGTGACGCAGACCGGCCAGCGTGTGATACCACAGCGCCCAAAGCGACAGCACCATCACGATGTCGCCCAGCAGCGACGTCATCAGGCCATCGGCCAGATCGAAATAGCCCTCGCCGGTCGACGCAGCCAGGAACCACCACACCACCAGCAGCGCGCCAGCCAGAAGGCTGACACCGGTGATACGGGTCAGGATCGAGGTGATCGAGGTCAGTTGAGGGCGATAAATCTGAAGGTGGGGGGAAAGCGGCCGGTTCCCCCGGTTTACGTCAGCCATAGCGTGTCCCTTTATCGCTGTCGCGCGCGCGCGGTTATTTGGGACTTTGTGATAACGATTTTTTGGCCCGAGTCACGAGGTTCAAGCGGTTTGCGGCTGTTTTTTTTGATTTTTCGGTGTTTTTCGTCGGTTGTGATCACAGCGAAAGTTTTTGCGATCACAAAAAAGCCGCCCTTGGCAGAACCAGGGGCGGCTGATGTTCGACTGTCCCGAACTTAGCTGTCGATCGAGATCGACAGGGTGAACAGTGCGTCCAGACCTTCGGCCTGGTGGTAACGCAGGTCCACCGAAACATTGTCGTTGATCGCGCGGGTCACGCCGATGTTCCAGTCTTCGTAACCTTCCAGATCGGTGGTGATCTCGGCGCCGATTTCATAGGCGTCGGCAATCGCGAAGGTGAAGCCCTGGGTGAACGAACCGGTGCCGTCCAGATAGCTGGAAACCGACGAGCTGGCGCTGATGGTGTCGGTCAGAGCATACGAGAAGGTCAGAGCAAGCTCGTCGCTGGCAAAGCCCGAGTCATCGTAGTAATAGCCGATATACGCCACGTCATAGTCAACGGAACCGAAGCTGCCGCCGTAACCGACATAGAGGTCGTATTCAAAGTTGTCGGCCGATGCGAAATCGACGTTCGACGCCCAGATACCGGCGTAGAAGCCCAGATCGCTGGCGACTTCGACGTAGGGCTGGATGGCAGCGCCGTCCATGGTCTGGGTCACGCCAGCGTAGACGTAGTTCGAGGTCAGGGTGGCGCCATAGCTCAGCGAAACTTCTGCTTGGGCGACACCGGCGGACAGTGCCAGGGCAAGGGCGCCCGCTGCGGCGTAATTGAATTTGTTCATCGTTCTCTTTGCTCCTGTTTTCAGGCCGTTGGGTTATTTACCGAACCGATCTCTATGCGGATACCGGACGGTCTCAAGCGCAAAAATGCTGCAGTTGCAAAAAGGCCACGAAAAAATTACACCCCGCAGCGCCCAAATGCCCTGCAGGGTGCAAAAAAAATAAGCAGTGCTGAAATTTTTGTCAGTTTTATGACAGCGATTTCATCAAACCGGAATCAGCGCCCAGTAATCCAGATCCAGCAGGACCTCGGGCAGATATTTCCCGTCTTCACCCTTCAGGGCGAAGGGTGCGCCGCCCTTGGTCGCCACCAGCCGCAGCCGGATCGCGCCAACACCCGGCGCGCTGGTCTCGGCCTTGTCCAGAACCTCGGACCACGCTTTGACGGTATCGCCGCTGAAACAGGGGTTCGCATGCGCGCCACCGTTCAGGCCGACGATCATCTGCGCGTTGGCCAGCCCGTTGAACGACAGCGCCCGCGCCATCGAGATCACATGGCCGCCATAGATCAGCCGCTGGCCATCGGGCCGGAAGGTTGCGTCGAAATGCACCTTGGCGGTGTTCTGCCACAGCCGGGTGGCGATCATGTGCTCGGCCTCTTCGATGGTCACGCCATCGACATGGTCGATCTGCTCGCCCACCTCGTAATCGCCCCAGCGATGCGCCTCGCCCGCCAGATCGAAATCGTAGTTCCGGAAGGTCAGGCCTTCGGGGATCACCAGATCCGAGGCCGGAACCACTTTGGCCAGATCAGGCAGCACGGCTTCAGGCGCCGGGGCATCCTGATCGCGTTTGCGCACCATCACCCAGCGCACATATTCCAGCACCGCCTCGTCACGCTGGTTCAGGCCGCGCGTGCGGACATAGACCACGCCGGATTTGCCGTTCGAGTTCTGCTTCAGCCCGATCACCTCGGATTCCGACCGCAGCGTGTCGCCCTCATAGACCGGCTTCAGGAACCGACCCTCGGCATAGCCAAGGTTGGCCACCGCGTTCAGCGACACATCGGGCACGGTTTTGCCGAACACGGTGTGAAAGGTGATCAGATCGTCCATCGGCGCGCCCGGCAGGCCAGCGGCCCGGGCGAATTCATCCGACGAATACAAAGCATGCCGCGCCGGATACAGCGCGTGATACAGCGCCCGCTCGCCCCCGGAAACGGTGCGCGGCACAGCGTGACGGATCACTTGCCCGATCTTGTAGTCTTCGAAAAAATTGCCGGCGTTGGTCTTGGCCATCTCAGAGCGCCCCCAGTTTCATATCGGGCGAATACGTGCCCTCGGTTTCTTTCACCACCGCTTGCGCACAGCGCATTTTGCCGGTGGCGGCGTCATAGGCATAGGACGGGTTGCCATACAGCTCCCATCCTTTTGACAGGGCCTCGGTCACCTTGTGACAAAAGGCCGAAGTGTCTTCTTCGGTCAGCAGACGATAGGCCTTCATGCTTACATCCCCGGAATGGGTGACAGACCAATCCAGCTGTGGATGGCAATAATCACCCCGTAAACAACCACTGTAATCACGCCCAGGCGGATATCGCCGGCAAAGCTGCCGCCGGTCCAGCGGTCCCAATTCGGCTGACGGGCATTGATCGCGGTCATCTGGAACAGCGACCACAGCCCCAAACCGCCGAACAGCACCAGCGAGGCCAGATCGCCGTTGACCAGCAGATGCGCCACCGCCCATGTCAGCACGCCCAGCAGCATCGGATGCCGCAGCGTGCCGCGCAGACGGCTTTTGGAATTGCCCAGCCCCAACAGCGCCACCGCCAGCAGCATCAGCGTGTTATTCACATGCGTCGTCCACGCGGGCAGTGCCCACAGGGTCGCGGTGTCAGCACTGCGATAGCCCAGCACCATCAGCACGATGGAAACGAACAAGGCCACGGCAACGCCGCCCTTGGCGGTGTTTCCCAGTCGCGCACGCAGGTTCGGCGCAAGGCGCTTGAACAGATGGGCCACGCTCCACAGCAGAAGCCCTATTATAAGAAGTGTCATTCCCCACCTTCCAGAACCGCGATCGCAGCCGCTTTGGCCAGCGTCTCTTTCGCGGTGACGATATGCAGGTTCTCGACGATTTTACCATCGACAACCGCAACGCCCAGTCCGGCCTTTTCGGCCTCTTCAAAGGCGGCGATCTGGCGGCGGGCCAGATCGATCTCGGCCTCGGTCGGGGCAAAAGCGGCATTGGCAATCGCCACCTGAGCCGGATGGATCAGCGTCTTGCCGTCAAAGCCCATGTCGCGGCCCTGATCGCATTCGGCTTGCAGGCCGTCGTCATCCTTGAAGGCATTATAAACGCCATCGACGGCAACAATGCCCTCGGCGCGGGCAGCCAGCAGGCACAGTTGCAGCGAGGTCAGCATCGGCAGGCGATCAGCGCGGAACCGGCATTTCAGCTCTTTCCCCAGATCGTTGGTGCCCATCACGAAACCGGCCATGCGCGGATGCGCGGCAATCTGGTGCGCGTTGATCATGCCGATCGGGGTTTCCATCATCGCCCACAGCGGCACATCAGGGATCAGCTCGGCCACGGCCTGAACATCGGCGGCGCTGCCCACTTTCGGGATCAGGATCGCGTCGATCTCGGCACCGACAAAGGCCAGCACGTCGTCGCGGCCCCATTCGCTGTCCAGACCGTTCACCCGCACGATTTTGGCCCGCGGGCCAAAGCCGCCCGCCGCCAGCGTTTCGGCCAGCAAAGTCCGGGCGTTGACCTTTTCCTCGATCGCAACCGCGTCTTCGAGGTCAAAGATGATCGCATCGACCGGCAGGGTCTTGGCCTTTTCCAACGCCCGCTCTTTCGAGCCGGGGATATAAAGCACCGAACGATAGGGGCGCGCCTGAGCTGTCATGATTCTAGTCTCCGCAATTTTGTTGCGCAAAACATCACAGGCGCGCAGCAAATGGCAACCCCCGATTTGCCGCAATGCAGAAAATATCAATCAGCTCAGCGCGTCCCAGATCAGTTTCGACCCGGTTGCCAGCAACAAGGCATAGGTCAGGGTAAAAAACAGACGCTCGGGCACAAGGTGATGCGCCCGCACCCCCAGATAAGCGCCGATCAGCGCAACCGGCGCCAGCATCAGGTCGGCCTTCAGCGTTTCGGGCGTAAAGATCCCCAGACCGGCGTAGGGCACGAATTTCATCAGGTTGATCGCCCAGAAGGTCAGAACCGTCGTGGCCTGAAAGGTGGTTTTGCCCATGCCCGAGGACAAAAGGTAGATCGCCACCGGCGGCCCTCCGGCGTGGCTGACAAAGCTGGTGAACCCGGCAGTGGTTCCGGCCACCACCGCGCCCGCCGGTGGAAACGGGCGGCTGCGCGGACGCAACAGGCCGTTCTTCATCGCCAACTGATACAGAACAAAGGTCACCGCAACCGTCCCGATCAGAAAGCGAAACACATCGGGGTTGGTCATGCGATACAGCAACGCGCCAAGGATGACGCCGGGCACCGCGCCAAGGATCAACAGCAGGGCTGCGCGACCGTCCCAGCGCTTCCAATATGGCCGCAATGTCGACAGATCGACCAGCATCAGTAGCGGCAACATCAGCCCCACCGCAGCCGAGGGCGGCAGGATCAGCGCCAATAAAGGTGTCGCGGCAAAAGCGGCCCCCGACCCGAACCCGGCTTTCGAGATTCCGGCAAACATCACCGCAGGAATCGCCACCGCGAAAAACATCAGATCGAACTGGATCACGGCAAAGCCTCCTGACGGCAGCGTGGGATGCCGGTTTAGGTCAAAGACTCGGGATAAAAAAGGCCAAGTTTACGCTAACGCCACGCAACATCCTTGCGCGTAGCGTCACGAATGGATAGGCATTCGTCGAATTTCAACCAGATCGGGGACCTAACACAATGGCCAGACCCAAGATTGCCCTTATCGGCGCCGGACAAATCGGCGGCACCCTTGCCCACCTCGTTGCACTGAAAGAACTGGGCGATGTCGTCCTGTTCGACATTGCTGACGGCACGCCGCAGGGTAAAGCCCTGGATATCGCTGAATCCGGCCCGTCGGAAGGCTTTGACGCCTCGCTGAAAGGCACCACCGATTATGCAGACATTGCTGGCGCCGATGTGATCATCGTGACCGCCGGTGTGCCGCGCAAACCCGGCATGAGCCGCGACGACCTGCTGGGCATCAACCTGAAAGTCATGAAGTCGGTCGGTGAAGGCATTGCTGCCAATGCTCCGAACGCGTTCGTGATCTGCATCACCAACCCGCTGGACGCCATGGTTTGGGCGCTGCAGCAGTTCTCGGGTCTGCCCGCGAATAAAGTCGTCGGCATGGCCGGCGTTCTGGACTCGGCCCGCTTCCGCCACTTCCTGTCGGTGGAATTCGATGTGTCGATGAAAGACGTCACCGCCTTCGTTCTGGGCGGCCACGGCGACACCATGGTTCCGTCGGTGCGGTATTCGACCGTTGGCGGCATCCCGCTGCCGGACCTGATCGAAATGGGCTGGACCACGCAAGAGAAACTGGACGCCATCGTTCAGCGCACCCGTGACGGTGGTGCCGAGATCGTCGGCCTGCTGAAAACCGGTTCGGCCTATTACGCCCCGGCCACCAGCGCCATCGAAATGGCCGAAGCCTATCTGAAAGACCAAAAGCGCCTGCTGCCCTGCGCCGCCTATTGCGATGGCGAGTTCGGCCTGAAAGGCATGTATGTCGGCGTTCCGACCATCATCGGCGCCAACGGCATCGAAAAGATCGTCGACATCAAGCTGTCGAAAGAAGAGCAGGTCATGTTCGACAAATCGGTCGACGCGGTCAAAGGTCTGGTCGACGCCTGCAAAGGCATCGACAGCTCGCTGGCATAAGCGATACGATCGCAGACAGACATCAGAGGCGGCGATTTTCGCCGCCTCTTTTTGTTAAGCGAGGTCCCGTGACCATGACTGAAGCTCAGTTCCCGGTCTGGCCCGAACAAATTGACCCGGCGACCGATGACCGGGGCTTTGTCTTCGGCGCCTCGGGCGAGAAATACGCCGCACTGGCCGTGCAGGCCGCGCAGTCTCTGCGCACAAGCAACCCCGGCGTCGCCATCGACCTCTACACCGATTGCCCGGTGCCCGACGGCGTTTTCGATCAGGTGCATCCGTTAGAAAAATCTTGGTTTCGGCCGAAGTTCGAAGCGCTTTTACGATCCAGGTTTCAACGCACAATCTATCTGGACGTTGATCTTGTGGTCATTGCCGACCTGTCGGATGCGTTTTGGCTTTTGAACCGGTTTGACGTATCTGCCGCGCATGTGCAGAACCGGAACATGCCCTTTGCCACCCGCACATGGCGTGTGCCTTTGCCCAACAGCTTTCCGCAAATCAATAGCGGCGTCATGGGCGTGCGCAAGAACGAGCGAACAAAACGGTTTCTGACAGAAGCGAACGAAGCCTTGGCCGAGCAGGGTTTGACCAGAGATCAGCCGATCCTGCGCGAATTGCTATGGCTTCATGATGTCAGCCTTGCCATCATGCCCGAAGAATACAACTGGCGGAAACACGAGCGCATTTACACCTCGAACTGGACCGTCCCCGCGCCGCGCGTCCTGCACAGCTCACGCTTTCACCGAAAGATGGACGGGCTGACCCCGCCGCCACCTGAGAAGGTCTATGGCCGTTTCTTTATGTTCCTAGTGCGCAACCTGATCCGAGGCGACCGGCAGCTGAGCAGTGACAGCGCAAGAAGCGGTTGGTTCTGGCGCCTGATCAGCAAATAATCCGCCACGAATCACCTTGAACGGACTGCGACTTACGTTGCGGAACGACATTTGTGATCACGCGCCCGAATGGCGTGATCACAAACCTCACATTTTTCCACTTATTACCGCCAACACCCATAAAAACCTTTTATTTGTGCGCAATGGCGTGGCATTACCGCCAGTGAATTGCACTAGAACGGGACTCACTTCATGAACATTCATGAGTATCAGGCGAAGGCTCTCCTTCGTTCCTACGGCGCCCCGGTCTCTGATGGCCGTGTCGTTCTGAAAGCAGATGAAGCTAAAACCGCAGCGGGTGAACTTGATGGCCCGCTCTGGGTCGTCAAGGCCCAGATCCACGCAGGTGGTCGCGGCAAAGGCAAATTCAAAGAAGCCGATGCCGGCGACAAAGGCGGTGTCCGCCTTGCCAAATCGGTCGAAGAAGCCGCCAACGAAGCCAAAAAGATGCTGGGCCGCACCCTTGTGACCCACCAGACCGGCCCGGCGGGCAAACAGGTCAACCGCATCTATATCGAAGATGGCTCGGGGATCGAACGCGAACTGTATCTGGCTCTGCTGGTTGATCGCGGGTCTTCGCGCATTTCGTTCGTATGTTCGACCGAAGGCGGCATGGACATCGAAGAGGTCGCTGCAAGCACCCCCGAGAAAATCCTGTCTTTCGCTGTTGATCCGGCCACCGGCTATCAACAGTTCCACGGTCGCCGCATCGCGTTCGCTCTGGGCCTGCAAGGCGCTCAGGTGAAACAGTGCGTCGGTCTGATGGGCCTGCTCTACAAAGCCTTCGTCGAGAAGGATATGGAGATGCTGGAGATCAACCCGCTGATCGTCACCGACGAGGGCAACCTCAAGGTTCTGGACGCCAAGGTCGGGTTCGACGGCAACGCCGTCTATCGCCACTCGGACATCGCCGCCCTGCGCGACGAAACCGAAGAAGACCCGAAAGAACTGGCCGCGTCGAAGTTCGATCTGAACTACATCGCGCTGGAAGGTGAAATCGGCTGTATGGTGAACGGCGCCGGTCTGGCGATGGCCACCATGGACATCATCAAACTGTATGGTGCCGAACCGGCCAACTTCCTTGACGTGGGTGGCGGCGCCACCACCGAGAAAGTGACCGAAGCCTTCAAGATCATCACCTCGGATCCCAACGTGAAGGGCATCCTTGTGAACATCTTCGGCGGCATCATGCGTTGTGACGTCATCGCCGAAGGCGTGGTCGCGGCTGTGAAAGAAGTGGGCCTCAAAGTTCCGCTGGTCGTGCGTCTGGAAGGCACGAACGTCGAGAAAGGCAAGGAGATCATCAATAACTCCGGCCTGAACGTGATCGCCGCGGATAACCTGAAAGACGGTGCCGAGAAGATCGTGAAAGCGGTGAAGGGGTAAGAAGAATGGCTGTTCTCGTAAACGAAAATACAAAAGTCATCTGTCAGGGCTTCACCGGCTCGCAGGGCACGTTCCACTCGGAACAGGCGATTGCTTATGGCACCAAGATGGTCGGCGGTGTAACGCCGGGCAAAGGTGGCATGGAGCATCTGGGCCTGCCGGTGTTCAACTCGGTTCACGAAGCCAAGGCGATCACCGAAGCCAACGCCTCGGTCATCTATGTTCCGCCGCCGTTCGCGGCTGACTCGATCCTCGAAGCGATCGACGCCGAGATGGAGCTGATCGTCTGCATCACCGAAGGCATTCCGGTGCTGGACATGATGAAAGTCAAGCGCGCGCTGATGGACAGCAAGTCGATCCTGATCGGCCCGAACTGCCCCGGTGTGATCACCCCGGACGCCTGCAAGATCGGCATCATGCCCGGCCACATCCACAAGCGCGGCACCGTTGGTGTTGTCTCGCGCTCGGGGACGTTGACCTATGAAGCCGTGAAACAGACCTCGGACGTTGGTCTGGGCCAGTCGACCTGCGTCGGCATCGGCGGCGACCCGATCAAAGGCACCGAACACATCGACGTGCTGGAATGGTTCCTGGCCGACGATGAAACCGAGTCGATCATCATGATCGGCGAGATCGGTGGTTCGGCCGAAGAAGAGGCCGCTCAGTTCCTGAAAGACGAAGCCAAGCGAGGCCGTAAAAAGCCGGTCGCCGGTTTCATCGCAGGCCGCACGGCGCCTCCGGGCCGCCGCATGGGTCACGCCGGTGCGATCGTCGCAGGCGGCAAGGGTGGCGCTGAAGACAAGATCGAAGCCATGAAATCGGCTGGTATCGTTGTCGCCGAAAGCCCCGCCGGCCTTGGCGAAGCCGTTCTGGCTGCTATCGGAAAGTAAGACATAATCCCTGCGCCCCCGGTCCTGCTGCCGGGGGCGCAGCATTCAACAGTCAGGTGGAACCATGACGGACCAATCTTCGAACGACGTCTTCCATGCCTCTTCTTTTCTGCAAGGCCATAACGCGGAATATATAGAGCAGCTTTACGCCCGTTACGCCAATGACCCCAGTGCGGTCGATGAAACGTGGCAACAGTTTTTCGCTGCGCTTGGCGACTCCGAGATGGACGTCAAGGCCGAAGCCGCCGGTCCGTCGTGGCTGCGCGCTGACTGGCCGCCGGTTCCCAATGACGACCTGACTGCCGCTCTTGACGGCCAATGGCCCGCCACCGCCCCGGCCGAAGCCAAGGGTGCCGCCCAAAAAATTCAAGCCAAAGCCGCCGAAAAAGGCGTCGAACTCAGCGACGACGCCGTGAAGCGTGCCGTGCTCGACTCGATCCGCGCGTTGATGATCATCCGCGCCTATCGTATCCGCGGCCATCTGGTCGCCGACCTTGATCCGCTGGGCATGCGCGATGCGACGCCGCACCCGGAACTGGACCCGAAATCCTATGGCTTCACCGAAGCCGACATGGATCGCCCGATCTTTATCGACAACGTGCTTGGCCTGCAGATCGCCACGCTGCGTCAGATTCTGGACATCGTCAAACGCACCTATTGCGGCACGTTTGCCCTGCAATACATGCACATCTCGGACCCCGAACAGGCCGCTTGGCTGAAAGAGCGGATCGAGGGCTATGGCAAAGAGATCCACTTTACCCGCGAAGGCCGCCGCGCCATCCTGAACAAGCTGGTCGAGGCCGAAGGCTTTGAGAAATTCCTGCATGTGAAATACATGGGCACCAAGCGGTTCGGTCTGGACGGCGGTGAAAGCCTGATCCCCGCGATGGAACAGATCATCAAGCGCGGCGGTGCCTTGGGTGCCAAGGAAATCGTCATCGGCATGCCGCACCGCGGTCGTCTGTCGGTGCTGGCCAACGTGATGGCCAAACCCTATCGCGCCATTTTCAACGAATTCCAGGGCGGCAGCTTCAAACCCGAAGACGTGGACGGCTCGGGCGACGTGAAATATCACCTCGGCGCCAGCTCGGACCGCGAATTCGACGGCAACAAGGTGCACCTTGGCCTGACTGCCAACCCGTCGCATCTTGAGGCGGTGAACCCGGTCGTGCTGGGCAAGGCCCGCGCCAAGACCGACCAGAACGGTGATCCGGATCGCACGACCGTCATTCCGATCCTGCTGCATGGTGACGCGGCATTCGCCGGTCAGGGCATCGTGGCCGAATGTTTCGCCCTGTCGGGCCTGCGCGGTCACCGCACCGGCGGCACGATCCATATCGTCGTGAACAACCAGATCGGCTTTACCACTGCGCCGCACTTCTCGCGCAGCTCGCCCTACCCGACCGACAACGCGCTGGTCGTCGAGGCACCGATCTTCCACGTTAACGGCGACGACCCGGAAGCCGTGGTGCACGCTGCCAAAGTGGCGACCGAGTTCCGCCAGAAGTTCCACAAAGACGCTGTCATCGACATCTTCTGCTATCGCCGCTTCGGTCACAACGAAGGCGACGAGCCGATGTTCACCAACCCGGTGATGTATAAGAAGATCAAGACCCACAAGACCACGCTGCAACTCTATACCGACCGTCTGGTCGCCGACGGGCTGATCCCCGAAGGCGAGATCGAGGACATGAAAGCCGCGTTCCAGGCGCATCTGAACGAAGAGTTCGAAGCCGGTAAGGAATACAAGCCCAACAAGGCCGACTGGCTGGACGGGCGCTGGTCGCACCTGAAACGCGAAGGCGAGGATTACCAGCGCGGCGATACGTCGATCACGCCGGAAACCCTGAAAGATGTCGGCGCAGCCCTGACCACGGCGCCCGAAGGCTTTGCCCTGCACAAGACCGTCGGCCGCCTGCTGGAATCGAAAAAAGAAATGTTCGATAGTGGCAAGGGCTTTGACTGGGCCACCGCCGAGGCCTTGGCCTTTGGCTCGTTGCTGACCGAAGGTTATCCGGTGCGTCTGGCCGGTCAGGACAGCACGCGCGGCACCTTCTCGCAGCGCCACTCGGGCCTGATCAGTCAGGACTCGGAAGAACGCTATTACCCGCTGAACAACATCCGCGAGGGTCAGGCCCATTACGAGGTCATCGACTCGATGCTGTCGGAATACGCGGTTCTGGGCTTTGAATACGGCTATTCGCTGGCCGAACCCAACGCGCTGGTGATGTGGGAAGCCCAGTTCGGCGACTTCGCCAACGGTGCGCAGATCATGTTCGACCAGTTCATCAACTCGGGCGAACGCAAATGGCTGCGGATGTCGGGTCTGGTGATGCTGCTGCCGCACGGGTTCGAGGGCCAGGGCCCCGAGCACTCGTCCGCCCGTCTTGAGCGGTTCCTGCAGCTTTGCGCCGAAGACAACTGGATCGTGGCCAACTGTTCGACCCCGGCGAACTATTTCCACATCCTGCGCCGCCAGCTGCACCGCAGCTTCCGCAAACCGCTGGTGCTGATGACTCCGAAGTCGCTGCTGCGTCACAAGATGTGCGTGTCCACGACCGAAGATTTCACCACCGGGTCGTCGTTCCACCGCGTGCTGTGGGATGATGCGCAACATGGCAATTCGGACACCAAACTGGTGGCCGATGACAAGATCAAGCGCGTCGTCATGTGCTCGGGCAAAGTCTATTACGACCTTCTGGAAGAGCGCGACGCGCGGGGCATCGACGATGTCTATCTGCTGCGGGTCGAGCAATTCTATCCGTTCCCGGCCATTTCGCTGGCCAAAGAACTGGCCCGCTTCCCGCAGGCCGAAATGGTTTGGTGTCAGGAAGAACCCAAGAACCAGGGCGCCTGGACCTTCATCGAACCCAATATCGAATGGGTGCTGACCCGTATCGGCGCCACCCATCAGCGCCCGCGCTATGTCGGGCGGAATGCATCGGCGTCGCCGGCTACCGGTCTGGCAAGCCAGCACAAAGCTCAACAATCTGCGCTCGTGAACGAAGCACTGACCATCGAAGGGTAATCAACCATGTCCACAGAAGTCCGCGTGCCCACTCTGGGCGAAAGCGTCACCGAAGCCACCGTCGCAACCTGGTTCAAAAAACCTGGCGATGCGGTTGCGGTCGATGAAATGCTCTGCGAGCTGGAAACTGACAAGGTTACGGTCGAAGTGTCGGCCCAAACCGCAGGTGTCCTGGCCGAGATCGTTGCTGCCGAAGGCGAAACCGTCGGCGTTGATGCCCTGCTGGCCACGATCACCGAAGGCGGCGCGGCTGCTGCTTCGGCTCCGGCGGCGGCGCCTGCTGCTGCGGCTGCTCCGGCGGCGGCGGCTGGCGGTGCCAGCGTCGACGTGATGGTGCCGACCCTTGGCGAAAGCGTCACCGAAGCCACTGTTTCGACCTGGTTCAAAAAGGTCGGGGATGCGGTCGCTCAGGACGAGATGCTGTGCGAACTGGAAACCGATAAGGTTTCGGTCGAAGTCCCCGCCCCTGCGGCTGGTGTGCTGACCGAAATCCTTGCCCCCGAAGGCAGCACCGTCGATGCCTCGGCCAAACTGGCCGTGATCTCGTCGGGTGCGGGCGCTGCGGCGGCTGCTCCGGCTGCGGCCCCGGCGGCTGCTCCTGCGGCTACGGCTGGTGGCAAAGACGTCGAAAACGCCCCCTCGGCCAACAAGCTGATGGCGGAAAAAGGCATCAGCGCCGCCAATGTTCAGGGTTCGGGCCGTGACGGTCGGATTATGAAAGAAGACGTGCTGAAGGCCGCTCTGGCCCCGGTCGCGGCCCCCGCCGCTGTGGCTGCTGCACCGCGCGCCCCCGTGGCCGCCGATGACGCCGCCCGCGAAGAGCGCGTCAAGATGACCCGCCTGCGTCAGACCATCGCCCGTCGCCTGAAAGACGCGCAGAACAACGCCGCGATCCTGACCACCTATAACGAGGTGGACATGACCGAGGCCATGGCGCTGCGGTCGCAATACAAAGACCTGTTCGAGAAGAAACACGGCGTCCGTCTGGGCTTCATGTCCTTCTTCACCAAGGCTTGCTGCCACGCGCTGAAAGAAGTTCCCGAAGTCAACGCCGAGATCGACGGCACCGACATCGTCTATAAGAACTTCGTTCACATGGGCATCGCCGCCGGCACCCCGCAGGGTCTGGTCGTTCCGGTCATCCGCGACGCCGACAAGATGTCGTTTGCCGAGATCGAAAAAGCCATCGCCGAGAAAGGCAAGCGCGCCAAGGACGGCAAACTGTCCATGGCTGAAATGCAGGGCGGCACCTTCACCATCTCGAACGGTGGTGTTTATGGCTCGCTGATGTCCTCGCCGATCCTGAACCCCCCGCAGTCGGGTATTCTGGGCATGCACAAGATCCAGGACCGTCCAATGGTCATCAACGGCAAGATCGAGATCCGCCCGATGATGTATCTGGCCCTGTCCTACGATCACCGCATCGTCGACGGCAAAGGCGCCGTGACCTTCCTGGTTCGCGTCAAAGAGGCGCTGGAAGATCCGCGCCGCCTGCTGATGGATCTGTAAGGCCCTGTAACAGCAACCAACACTATCGGGGCGGGCCACGGCCCGCCCTTATCATTCCGCCCCACGGGGCAAATGGGAGAGAAAAATGGCTGACTATGATGTCATCGTGATCGGCGGCGGCCCCGGCGGCTATGTCTGTGCGATCCGTTGTGCCCAGCTGGGCCTGAAAACCGCCTGTGTCGAAGGGCGCGAGACCCTTGGCGGCACCTGCCTGAACGTGGGCTGCATCCCGTCCAAGGCGCTGCTGCATGCCTCGCACAGCCTGCACGAAGCCGAGCACAACTTTGCGACCATGGGCCTGAAGGGCAAAGCCCCGACCGTCGACTGGAAACAGATGATCGCCTATAAGGATGACGTCATCGGCCAGAACACCAAGGGCATCGAATTCCTGTTCAAGAAGAACAAGGTCGATTGGCTGAAAGGCTGGGGCTCAATCCCCGAGGCCGGCAAGGTCAAGGTCGGCGACGACGTGCATAATGCCAAGAATATCGTTGTGGCCTCGGGCTCGGTTTCGGCCTCGCTGCCGGGTGTTGAAGTGGACGAAAAGATCGTCGTCACCTCGACCGGCGCGCTGGAACTGCCGAAGATCCCGAAAAAGCTGGTCGTGATCGGCGCTGGCGTGATCGGTCTGGAAATGGGCTCGGTCTATGCCCGTCTTGGTGCCGAAGTAACCGTGGTCGAATTTCTTGACACCATCACCCCCGGCATGGACGGCGAGGTTGCCCGCAACTTCCAGAAGCTGCTGAAAAAGCAGGGTTTTGAGTTCATTCTCGGCGCCGCCGTGCAGAATGTCGAAACCGCCAAGGGCAAGGCCAAGGTGAACTACAAGCTGCGCAAGGATGACAGCGAACATTCGCTGGATGCCGACGTGGTGCTGGTCGCCACTGGTCGCAAGCCGTTCACCGACGGTCTGGGTCTTGAGGCGCTGGGTGTCGAAATGCAGCCGCGCGGTCAGATCAAGACCAACGGTCACTGGGCCACCAACGTGCCCGGCATCTATGCCATCGGCGATGCGATCGACGGCCCGATGCTGGCCCACAAAGCCGAGGACGAAGGCATGGCCGTCGCCGAGGTTCTGGCAGGCAAGGCCGGTCACGTGAACTATGGCGTGATCCCCGGCGTGATCTACACCGCCCCCGAGGTTGCCTCGGTCGGTCAGACCGAAGAACAGCTCAAGGCCGAAGGCCGCGCCTATAAGGTCGGCAAGTTCAGCTTCATGGGCAACGCCCGCGCCAAGGCCGTGTTCCAAGGGGACGGTTTCGTCAAACTGATCGTCGATCAGGCCACCGACCGCATTCTGGGCTGCCACATCATCGGCCCGGCGGCGGGTGACATGATCCACGAGATCTGTGTCGCGATGGAGTTCGGCGCGTCGGCTCAGGACATTGCCCTGACCTGCCACGCCCACCCGACCTATTCCGAGGCCGTCCGCGAAGCAGCGCTGGCCTGTGGCGACGGCGCAATCCACGCCTGATAAAAAAGGGCCGGTCGAAGGGCGCACCTTCGACCGGCCCACACGGTGCGAACGGGAATAAGCACCGTTGTCAGGGAACATGACGGGGAAGGGATAAGCCCGGTCATAAACCTGAAACGCCCCCGGACGGATTTTCCGTCGCAATTTTCGTAAAATTTTAGCTGTCGAGTTCAGGCCACCAGCAGGCGCAGGCCTTGCGTGACGTCTGTGCGCACCGACAGGCGCAGCGAGGGCTCGTCTCCGGCCTTGAGCGCCGCCAGAATGTCATGGTGATGCTTGGGCGGCTCAGTGCGCCCCAGACGGCCATAGAGCGCCCGCATCGTCGGCCCAAGCTGCAACCAGACGGTCTCGATCATCGCCAGCATCGCCGGCGCCTGAGCCCGCAGATACAGCGTGCGGTGGAATTCAAGATTGGTGCGGATATAGCCGACCGCGTCCTTGCGGCTGACCACCTCGGCGATCCCGGCATTGATGGTCTGCAACCGGTCGATCAGCGCCAAATGCGCCCGCGGCAAGGCCCGCGCCGCCAGTTCCGGTTCCAGCAAGGCCCTGAGCGCCGCCAGTTCTTCGATCCGGTCCTGCGACAGTTCCGGCGTCGATACCCGCCCCGAGCTGGACAGCGTCAGCGCCCCTTCGGCCACCAGCCGCCGAACGGCCTCGCGCGCCGGGGTCATCGACACGCCGAATTGGTTGCCCACCCCGCGCAGCGTCAGCGCCGCACCGGGTGTCAATTCGCCATGCATGATCCGGGTCCGCAGGGTGCGGTAGACGAATTCATGCGCGGCCGCGCTCGAGTCGACGGGTCTGAGAGATGGGTTCATGAGGCAAATGTGATCACAAAAGCCCGGCCCGTCAATCGCCGAAGCGCAGGCGGTGCAGGTTTTGACCATTTCCCTTCAACCAGGCGCGGTGGCGGCCATATTCGGGGCACAGACCGGCCACCACTTTCCAGAAGGCGGGCGAGTGATTCATCTCGGCCAGATGCGCGACCTCATGTGCGGCGACATAGGTCAGAATCTCGGGCGGGGCCATGATCAGCCGCCACGAATACATCAGATCGCCCTGCACCGAGCACGACCCCCAGCGCGAGCGCGTATCGCGCAGCGTCAGCCGCCGATAGCTGTGCCCGATCTGCGCGGCAAAGCCATCCGACGCCGCCGCCAGCCGATCGCGCGCGGCCTGCTTCAGGAAGGCCTGAATGCGCTGTGCGGCGCGCTCTTCATCCGGCGGCACGATCAGCGCACCGTCTTCGATCCGCGGGCCTCTGACGCCCTTGACGCCGCGCACCGGCAGCAGCTTGCCCTCGAACGGCACCTCGCCGCCCAGAACCGCCGTCATCGCCTGAGGACGCGCCGCAAGATGGCTGCGCACCCAGTCGGCGCGGTCGCTGAGGAAATCCAGCCCCTCGCGCAGCGACGCCCGTTCCGGCAGCGTCAGCGTCACCCGCCCGTCCAGTTGCGACACCCGCAGCGAATAGCGCCGCGCCCGCACGGATCGGCGCAATTGCACCTCGACTGACGGCTCGCC
>NZ_JBFHDW010000019.1:0-16976 GCF_041584535.1 Actibacterium sp.
GATAGCGACCCGCTGGCCGGGCAGCGGCTGATCGTGGCGCTGGATCTGGATGGCGACACGCGCGAGGCCAAGGTGCGGCTGGCGGCCTCGCTCAGCGAAAGCGAATTGCGCGGGCTTTATGGCGATCAGATCGCGTGGCACGACATCTGCGAATGGTCGCGGCGCGAGCGGCGGGTGCTGACCCGGCGGCGCGAGATGTTCGGCGCGCTGGTTCTGGCCGACCAGCACTGGAAGGATGCCCCGCCCGACATCATCGCCCGCGCCATGCTGGACGGGGTGCGCGAACTGGGCCTGCCGTGGAACGACGCGGCGCGGCGCTATCAAGCGCGGGTCGAACTGTTGCGCGGCGAAGGTTCAGACCTGCCGGACCTGTCGGATGCCGGGCTGATGGTGCGGCTTGAGGATTGGTTGTTGCCGCATCTGACCGGGGTGAAATCGGCTGAGGATCTGAAACGGTTTGACCTGTTGCCAGCGCTTCAGGCGGCGCTGGATTGGGATCAGCAGCAACTGGTGGCGCGGCTGGCGCCGTCGCATTTCGAGACGCCCTTAGGTCGGCGTGTGCCGATTGATTACAGCGGCGAAGCGCCGGAAATCACCCTGCGCCTGCAGGAAATGTTCGGCGTGACCACGCATCCGACCATCGGCCCCAAGCGCCTGCCGCTGCGGATCACCCTGTTGTCGCCGGCCCAGCGCCCGGTTCAGACCACGATGGATTTGCCCGGTTTCTGGGCGAATTCCTATGCCGATGTGCGCAAGGACATGCGCGGACGCTATCCGCGCCACCCCTGGCCCGACGATCCGACCCAGGCCGATCCGACTTTGCGGGCCAAACCGCGCGGAACCTGAGGAAATTTGCGGATTTCCGCCGTTTCCCTCTTTTGTGGCCGGTGAATTTGGCGCAATCTTCGGAAAAGAGCAGCAAATCAACAACGCAATGATGCAAAAAGCCGTCAAACTAACGTGGGACTCGGTGGTCCAACCGCTTTTGAAACGCCCGCCAGCGTTGCAGGTGGCCGCGTTGTGTTATCGCGCCCGCAAGGGTCAGGTCGAGCTGCTGCTGATCACCTCGCGCGGGACCGGGCGCTGGATCATCCCCAAGGGCTGGCCGATCGACGGCCGCGACGGCCCCGGCACGGCGTTGCAGGAAGCGTGGGAAGAGGCCGGGATCAAGGTCGGCCGGGTTTCGTCCGCCGCGATTGGCCAGTTCGCGTATGGCAAGCGGCTGGAAAACAACGCCGTGGTTCCCTGTCTGGCCGAGGTCTATGCCCTGCGCGTCGACAAGATGAGCAACGACTTTCCCGAACGCAAACAGCGCCGCCGCAAATGGGTGACGCCGAAACGCGCCGCGAAAATGGTCGACGAGCCCGAGTTGAAAGAGCTGCTGCGACATTTCACTCCGCCGCACCATCCGTGATGAACGGTTGATCCGCAAAAGATTCGCGGATACCAGCGACCCCGCAACATAACGACTTTGTGACAATGGTCGCGGACGGGGGGCAGCATGGCAATCGATCCAAGCAACAATCAGTGGAAAACACTGGACAAGGATCTGGGTCGGATCAGTCAGGTTGAATACGCCGTTCAATATGTCTCGCGCCCGATGGTGGGTGTCGGCGTGGCGCTGGCGTTCATTGTGGTGGCGGCACTTGGGGCGCTGTTGTTCTTTGGCCAACAACCGTCCTCGTATGTGGTGATCGCGGCGGCGGCGTTCGGGGCATATATGGCGCTGAATATCGGCGCCAACGATGTGGCCAACAACATGGGGCCGGCGGTCGGGGCGAATGCGCTGACCATGGGCGGGGCTATTGCCATTGCCGCAATCTTTGAAAGCGCCGGGGCACTGTTGGCCGGGGGCGACGTGGTGTCGACGATCTCGAAAGGGATCATTGATCCGGCCAGCGTCGAAGATGCGCAGGTGCTGATCTGGGCGATGATGGCGGCGCTGATTTCCTCGGCTTTGTGGGTGAACCTTGCAACGATGCTTGGCGCGCCGGTTTCGACCACGCATTCAGTCGTGGGCGGGGTCATGGGCGCGGGGATCGCCGCCGCCGGGCTGGGCGCGGTCAACTGGCCGACGATGGGCACTATCGCCCTAAGCTGGGTGGTATCGCCGGCGCTGGGCGGCCTGATCGCGGCGCTGTTCCTTGCCTTCATCAAGGCCAAGATCATCTATACCGAAGACAAGATCGCCGCCGCGCGCCGCTGGGTGCCGGTGCTGATCGGCATAATGGCCGCCGCATTCGGCGCCTATCTGGCGCTGAAAGGCCTGAAGAAAGTCATCAAGATCGACCTCGAACATGCGCTGCTGATCGGTCTGGTCTCGGGGGTGGTGTTCTATGCGATCAGCGCGCCATTCATCCGCCGCCAGTCCGAAGGTCTGGAAAACCGCAACAAATCGCTGAAAAAGCTGTTCGCCCTGCCGCTGGTCTTCTCGGCCGCGCTGCTGTCCTTTGCCCATGGCGCCAATGACGTCGCCAACGCCGTCGGGCCGCTGGCCGCCATCGTCCACGCCGCCGAGTTCGGCGCCTTTGCCGGCAAGGTGTCGATCCCGACCTGGGTCATGGTGATCGGGGCGTTCGGCATCTCGTTCGGGCTGTTCCTGTTCGGCCCCAAGCTGATCCGCATGGTCGGCAGCCAGATCACCAAGCTGAACCCGATGCGCGCCTATTGCGTGGCGCTGTCGGCGGCCTTTACCGTGATCGTCGCCAGTTGGCTGGGCTTGCCCGTCAGCTCGACCCATATCGCGGTCGGCGCGGTGTTCGGCGTCGGGTTCTTCCGCGAATGGCACGCCGAGCGCCGCACCCGCGCCAACAGCCACAAGCGCGGGCCGGGCAAAAGCATCGCCCCCGAGGAACGCCGCCGCCGCAAGCTGGTGCGCCGGTCGCATTTCATGACCATCGTCGCCGCATGGGTCGTCACCGTCCCGGCCGCTGCGCTGATGTCCGGGGTGATCTTTCTGGTTCTCGAAGCGGTGTTCGTCTAAGGCCGGGGGCCGCGCGCCCCCGCCCCTTACACAGCATATTTACACCGGCGCCAAACGGCGTTATCAGCGCCGCCATGATCGACCAAAGCACCCTTCTTTCGCTGTCCCGACGCCGACGCACCCGCGCCTGACGTCCGATCCTGCGTGGCAACACGCAAAAACCCACCTGAAATCGTTGACTTGCCCCGTGGCCTTTGGCACCAATCGGGCTTCTGTTTTTCAAGGACTCTTCTGATGATCCCGTCCATTCTGCCGACCTATAACCGTGCTCCAATCAGCTTTGTCAGTGGCGAAGGCGCCTGGCTGACCGCGACGGATGGCAGCCGATATCTGGATATGGGCGCGGGCATCGCCGTGAACGCGCTGGGTCATGCGAACCCCGATCTGGTCGCCGCTTTGACCGAGCAGGCGGGCAAGCTGTGGCACTTGTCGAACCTCTATCAGATCCCGCAGCAACAGGCGCTGGCCGATGCTTTGGTGGATCAGACCTTTGCCGACACGGTGTTCTTCACCAACTCGGGCACCGAGGCCTGTGAATTGGCCGTGAAGATGGCCCGCAAATACTGGTATGACAAAGGCCACCCCGAACGCACCAAGATCATCACCTTCGATGGCTCGTTCCACGGCCGGTCCTCGGCAGGCATTGCCGCCACCGGCACCGAGAAGATGACCAAGGGCTTTGGCCCGCTGCTGCCCGGATTCGTGCATCTGAAATTCGGCGATCATCAGGCCTTGGCCGAGGCGATGAAAGACCCCGAGGTCGGCGCCGTGCTGATCGAACCGGTGCAAGGCGAAGGCGGCATCCGGCCGGTGCCGGATCAATGCCTGAAAGGCCTGCGCGACGCCTGCGACGAAAGCGGCGCCCTGCTGATCTTGGACGAGGTGCAATGCGGCATGGGCCGGACCGGCAAGCTGTTCGCGCATGAATGGGCGGGCATCACCCCGGACATCATGATGGTCGCCAAGGGCATCGGCGGCGGCTTTCCTCTGGGCGCGGTTCTGGCGACCGAGGACGCTGCCAGCGGCATGGTCGCGGGCACCCATGGCAGCACCTATGGCGGCAACCCGCTGGCTTGTGCCGTGGGTCTGAAGGTCATGCAGATCATCAGCGATCCCGCCTTTCTGGCCGAGGTCAACCGCAAGGCCGGCCTGCTGCGGCAAAAGCTGGAAGGTCTGGTCGCCGCGCATCCCGGTGTGTTCGAACTGGTGCGCGGCGCGGGCCTGATGCTGGGGCTGAAATGTGTGGTGCCGGTGGCCGATCTGGTCGCTGCCGGTTATGCCCAGCATATCCTGACCGTGCCCGCCGGGGACAATGTGGCGCGTCTGTTGCCGCCCCTGAACCTGACGGATGACGACATTTCCCAAGCCATTTCGCGGCTCGATGCCGCGGCAACAGCGGTCGAAGCCGCAGCGTAATTTTCAGGGGGCGCGGCCCCCAAGGACAGACAGATGAAGCATTTTCTTGATATCAATGCCACCGACCCGGCTGATTTGCGGGCGATGATCGACCATGCCCGGGCGATGAAGGTTGCCCGCAATGGCCGCCCCAAGGGCGCGCCGGATGATGAACAGCCGCTGGCCGGGCAGATGGTTGCGCTGATCTTTGAAAAGCCCTCGACCCGGACCCGGGTTTCGTTCGATGTCGGTGTGCGCCAGATGGGCGGGCAGACCATGGTGCTGTCCGGTCAGGACATGCAGCTTGGCCATGGCGAGACCATCGCCGACACCGCCCGCGTGCTGTCGCGCTATGTCGATATGATCATGATCCGCACGTTTGAAGAGGCCACCTTGCAAGAGATGGCGGAACATGCCTCGGTGCCGGTAATCAACGGCCTGACCAACCGCACCCACCCCTGCCAGATCATGGCCGACATCCTGACTTACGAGGAACATCGCGGCCCGATTAAAGGCAAAAAGGTGGTCTGGGCCGGCGACGGCAACAACGTCTTTGCCAGCTTTGCCCATGCCGCCGGCCAGTTCGGCTTTGACCTGACCTTTACCGGCCCGGCGCAACTGGACCCCGAGCAGGTGTTCATTGACGAGGCCCGCGCCAAAGGCGCCACCATCGAGATCGAGCGCGACCCGGTCCGCGCCGTCGAAGGCGCTGATCTGGTGGTCACCGACACCTGGGTGTCGATGCATGACCCGCAATCGGCCCGCGAGCGCCGCCACAACCAGCTGCGCCCCTATCAGGTCAATGAAGTGCTGATGTCGCGCGCCAAGCCGGACGCGCTGTTCATGCATTGCCTGCCCGCGCATCGCGATGACGAGGCCACAAGCGCCGTCATGGACGGCCCGCATTCGGTGATCTTTGACGAGGCCGAGAACCGCCTGCACGCGCAAAAGGCGGTCATGCGCTGGTGTCTTGAGGTCTGATGACCGACCCGTTCATCCATCACCCCGAACTTCGGGATCGGCTGATTGATCCCGAAGTCTCATTCTATCGCGGCTTTCGCATCGACGAGATGCAGGATGTGATGATCGAGAATGGCCTGCCCATCGGCTGGTGGTATTCGGACGACCACCGCGAGTCGCTGCGCAAACAGGCGCTGGCCGGGCTGGGCGACGCGGATCTGTGGGTGTTCGCCTATGGCTCGCTCATGTGGGATCCGGGGTTTCACTTTGCCGAAATCCGCCGCGCCCATGCGCCGCACCACAGCCGCCGCTTCATCCTGAAAGACGTCAGGGGCGCACGCGGATCGCCCGAGGCTCCGGGGTTGATGGCGGCGCTGGACACCGGCGATGGCTGTGACGGGCTGCTGTTCCGCATCCCGCAAGCCCAAGTCGATCACGAGACCGAAATCCTGTGCCGGCGCGAGCTGGTCGGCCCCGGCTATCTGGCGGTGTTTATCGACACGATCTGCGATGGTCAGCCGATCAGGGCCCTGACCTTTGTCGCCGATCATACAACCGACGCGATGCAGGGCGACCTGACCCGTCAGGAACAGGTCCACCTGATTGCCACCGGGGTCGGCGTTTTTGGCACCAGCCTGGAATATCTCGGCAATATCGTCGAGCATTTCGACCTGCTGGGCATCGAAGACCCGACGCTCAGCGATCTGCTGCGCGATGCACGCGCCTATCGCGCGGCGCTTTAACCCAGCCGCCCGAACAGGCCGTCCAGCCGTTTCGCCTCGTCCGCGACGCCCCATGGCGTGTTCACAATGAATAGCCCGCTGCCGACCATGCCGTGACCAGCGCGGGCGGGCGGGAACCGCACCTCGTGCCGCAGCACACCGGGCAGATCCAGCGCCTCAAGCGCGCGCAGCATCGGTTTATGGGCATTGGTGGTCAGGATCGGATACCACAGCGCGATCACCCCGACATTCCACTTGCGATGCAGCGCCGCGATCTGGCCCGGCAGCGTGGCGTAATCGGTTTTGACCTCATAACTGGGGTCGATCAGCATCAGCCCGCGGCGCGGTGTCGGCGGACACAGCGATTGCGCCAGTTCCAGACCGTCCTGCTGATGCACATGCGCCCCGAACGGCCGCATCACTTGTTTCAGCGCCGCGAATTCGCGCGGGTGCAGTTCGGCCAGATGGATCGAATCCATCGGTCTGAGCATCCCGGCCGCCAACAGCGGCGATCCGGGATAGGCGCTGTCGCCATGATCTGACCGGACCTGCGTCAGCGCCCGGGCATAAGGATGTTCCGGCGGAAACCAGTCAGCCACCCGGATCACACCCTGCGCGGCCTCGCCGGTCTTGACCGCTTCGGGCGCGGTCAGGTCATACAACCCGCGCCCGGCGTGGGTCTCGATATAGCTCAGCGGTTTGTCCTTGCGGGTCATATAGTCCAGCATCACGCACAACAGCGCGTGTTTCTGAACATCCGCCAGATTTCCGGCGTGATAGATATGCTGATAGCTTAGCATCAGGCCTTCAGCCGATAACCCGAGCGGAACCACGCCCAGCACACTGCCATTACCACCAGCGTCACGCCACTGCACACCACAAGCCCCAGCCAGGGCGAGCTGTCCGAGCGCCCGATCATGCCATAGCGCGCCCCGTCGATCAGATAGAACACCGGGTTGAAATGGGTGATCTTCTGCATCAAGGGCGGCATGTTCTCGATGGAATAGAACGTGCCGGACAGAAAGCTCAGCGGCGTGATGACGAAATTGGTGATCGCTGCCATCTGGTCGAACCGGTTCGCAAAGATCGCACCGACGATGCCCAGAACCGACAACAAGGTCGCCCCCAGAAACATGAACACCAGCGCCCAGACCGGATGCTCGATCGGCAGGCCCAGCACCAGCACCAGCACCGCACCGATCAACAGCGCCACCGCCATGCCCCGCGCCACACCGCCTGCCGTATAGCCCAGCACCAGTTCCAGCGGCGACAGGGGCGGCATCAGCGTATCGACGATATTGCCCTGCACCTTGGAAATCACGATGGATGAGGTGGTATTGGCAAAAGCGTTCTGGATCACCGTCATCATCAGGATGCCCGGCGCCAGAAAATGCAGGAACGGCACCCCCATCACCAGCCCGCGTGACGGCCCGATGGCCAGCGCGAAAACCGTCAGGAACAGCCCCGCCGTCACCAGAGGCGCGGCGATGGTCTGGGTCCACACGGCGGTAAAGCGTTTCACCTCGCGCTGGATCAGTGTCGCCAGCCCAAGCCAGTTCACACGTCCAAAGCGGCGCACACCCATTTCGCTGGTCAGATGCATTTCGGTCTCCGATCTCATTAAGGCAGCCTTGCAGGGCTTGTATCCCGGTGCCCCACAAGAATAGAATAGGGGCTAGCCAATTTTTATCGGCCGCCGGAAAAATAAAGTGGTATGCACCCTCCGGCAGCCAACAGCCAAGGAAACACGATGTCCTGGACCGAAGAGCGCGTCGAGACGCTGAAAAAAATGTGGGGCGAAGGCCAGTCGGCCAGCCAGATCGCCAAGGAACTGGGTGGCGTGACCCGCAATGCCGTGATCGGCAAGGTGCATCGTCTGGGCCTGTCCAACCGCGCCGGCAGCACGCCCAGCGCGAAGGCGCCCGCCAAGGACAAGCCCACCACCGCGCCCGAGGCCGCCGCAGCCCCGAAACCCAAGGCCGCGCCCAAGCCCAAGGCCGAACCCGCGACCGAGTCCGCGCGTCCCGAACCGGCAACGGAATCGGCCGCACCCGTGGCGACGATTTCGCCGCGCAAGCAGATCATCCCGGCTGGTCAGCCGCTGCCGCCGCAGCCTTCGGCCAACGAGATCAGCCCCGAGGCCCTGGCCTCGGTCCGCGAAGTGGAAAAGAAAGCCAAGAAGCTGTCGCTGATGGAACTGACCGAGCGCACCTGCAAATGGCCGATCGGCGATCCCGCCACCGAAGATTTCTGGTTCTGCGGTCTGGCGACCCAACAGGGCAAACCCTATTGCGAGGCCCATGTCGGCGTCGCGTTCCAGCCGATGAGCTCGCGCCGCGACCGTAAACGCTGATCCGGCGCCCGCCCACCGACAAATGAAAACCCCGGCCAATCGCCGGGGTTTTGCTTTTTCAGGCTCACTCTTTCTTCAGCAGGTTCCGCAACCCGCGCGCGGCCTCTTCCTTGAGCTTGCGCTTGGCGGCATCCTCAAGCGTTTCGTCGGTCTGGGTCTCGACACCCAGCTTTTCCGCCGCCTTCTGTTTCAGCTCATCGGCCTTTTCATCCCGGCGCTCTTCGATCACGGCATTCACGTCCAGCATGAATTTCGGTTTCGACCACGGCCCAGAAATCCTGAGCGGGATTTTCAGAACCTTGGCGCCGTCCTCGCCGTAAAACGCCTCTGGGACGATGTGATAGCCCATGGTCTGCGCGCCCAGATCGAACTTGCCGTTGCCGTTGACAGTCATCCGGTCGGATTGCATGACCATGTCGTCATTGGTCAGCACCCCGCCCGCGATGATGAAAGTGCCGGTGACACTGTTGAAGATCGTCCGCGCCTGATCCGAGGCCCCCTCGGCCCGGCGCCGCAGCACCGCGTTCATGTCGACGCCGCTCAGTTCGCCCGGCCCCAGCGTAAAACTGCCATCGCCCGACAGGCTGGACATGATCGCCGCCATCGACGCGCCGCTGCCAAGGAATTTCAGCTTCATGTCAGCGGTTGCGCTCAGGCGGCTATAGCCCGCCAGATCGGTCAGCGCCTGTTTCATCGCCACACCGGCAATCGACAGATCGCCCGCGACCGACAGGCCACCCCGGCCATTCACCACGACCGACCCCGTCACCTGCCCCTGATAGGCGGCAAGGCGTTGCAGTTTCAGCGACAGGCGGCGATCGGCCAGCGTTGCCAGCACCTGCGTCGCGCCCAGCCGGGCACTGTCCAGCGCGATGCTGTCAGCGGCAAGCGCCACATCGGCATCCAGCGCGCCCAGCGCCGACACGTCGATCGGCGCCGTAGACCAGCCCGCGCCGACGCCACCGCCGCTGCCACCGCCCGACAGGCCTGTCAGGTCCAGCGCCCCGGTGGTGAATTGCCCGGTCAGATGTGGCCGCGCGCCGCCAAGGATCACATCCGCCGCCCCTTTCAGCGCGTTCGGCCCGAACCGGATATCGCCATCGCGCAGATGCAGCGCACCATCCGCCGCATAGGTCACCTGCCCGAACACCGCCAGCCCCTGAGCCAGTTTCGACGGCAGGTCCGGCGCGGCCTGACCCAGTGCCGTGAACAGCGCTGGCAGATCTGCCAGATCGGCCTTCAGCGCGCCTTCGGCCGACAGCGGTGCCAAACCGGCGCGGCCTTCAAATCCAATGGCGGTTTTCCCGACATCCAGCGCCAGTTCCAGCGGCACGATCCGCCCCTCCAGCGCCGAGGCCACCTTGTCGATCCGGGCCGTGGCCTTGACCTGTTGCCCGTTCACCAAGGCCGTCATCGCCACATCCGCCGCCCCCGCCAGATCCGGCAGTTTCAGCGTCGCATCCAGATCGGTGATTTTCTGCGTGGTCCCGGCGGCATGGTCGATAAAGGTCACTGCGCCATTGCTGATCTGCGCCACATCCAGCGTCACCGACCCGGCCGTGCCGGTGCCGTCATCGCCCGATGCGCTGTCCGCAGCACCACTGCCGATATCCCAGTTCACCCGGCCATCTTTGGCCCGTTCAAGCAGGATTTCCGGCGCCGTCACGGTGATCTTGCGGATCACGATATCGCCGCCCAGCAGCGCCCCGATATCCAGCCCGATCTCCAGCCCTTCGGCCGCCAGCATCGGCGTGTCGCTGGCCCAATCGGCGTTCGACAGGGTCACCGGCCCGGTCGCCATGCCGATCTGCGGCCAGATCGACGGCTTCAACCGCCCGCTCAGCGACAGTTCACGCCCGGTGGACTTGCGGATCTGCTCGCTTGCCAGCGCCGCAACCTTGTCGGCCGGCAACAGGAACAAGCCGCCGAACAGCAACGCCACCAGCACCAACAACGCGATAATAACCCGGATCAACCAGCGCATAGCCCGGCCCCCTGCACATGAATTCACCTGACCGAAAGGTAAGAGCCGCACCAGCAGCAAACAAGCGCTTTACGGGGACGCCAGCAATTAAGCCCGCTTCCCCCGGTCAGGCTTCGCCGCTATATGAGGCGCATGAGCACGAACCCACCGAACCTCCGCCCCGATCTGGCGCCCGCGCCGCGTTTTGACGAGCGTCCGCGCGACGGCCAGCCAACGATTGGCATGGTCAGCCTTGGTTGCCCCAAGGCGCTGGTCGACAGCGAACGTATCCTGACCCGCCTGCGGGCCGAGGGCTATGCGATTTCGCCCGATTACGCCGGGGCCGACGCGGTGATCGTGAACACCTGCGGATTTCTCGACAGTGCCAAGGCCGAAAGCCTTGAGGCAATTGGCGAGGCCCTCTCGGAAAACGGCCGGGTCATCGTGACCGGCTGTCTGGGCGCCGAGCCCGATTACATCACCGGCGCGCACCCGTCAGTTCTGGCCGTCACCGGCCCGCATCAATACGAACAGGTGCTGGATGCCGTCCACGGCGCCGTGCCGCCCAGCCCGGACCCGTTCATCGACCTGCTGCCCGCCAGCGGCGTGAAACTGACCCCGCGCCATTACAGCTATCTGAAGATTTCCGAGGGCTGTAACCACAAGTGCAAATTCTGCATCATCCCCGATATGCGCGGCAAACTGGTCAGCCGCCCGGCGCATGCGGTGATGCGCGAAGCGGAAAAGCTGGTCGAGGCCGGGGTGCGCGAATTGCTGGTCATCAGCCAAGACACCAGCGCCTATGGCGTCGATATCAAACATGCCGAGACCAAGGGGCATCGCGCCCATATCACCGATCTGGCCCGCGATCTTGGGTCGCTGGGCGCGTGGGTGCGGCTGCATTACGTCTATCCCTACCCGCATGTGCGGCAGCTGATCCCGCTGATGGCCGAGGGGCTGATCCTGCCCTATCTGGACATCCCGTTCCAGCACGCCCATCCCGATACGCTGAAACGCATGGCCCGGCCCGCCGCCGCCGCCAAGACGCTGGACGAAATCGCCGCATGGCGCCGCGATTGCCCCGATATCACCCTGCGCAGCACGTTCATCGTCGGCTTTCCCGGTGAAACGGAGCAGGAATTCCAGACCCTGCTGGACTGGATGGACGAGGCGCAACTGGATCGCGTCGGCTGTTTCCAATACGAAAACGTCGCCGGGGCGCGATCAAACGACCTGCCCGACCATGTGCCGGACGAGGTCAAACAAGACCGCTGGGACCGGTTCATGGAGAAGGCTCAGGCGATCTCCGAGGCCAAGCTGGCCGCTAAGGTGGGCCAGCGGATCGACGTCATCATCGACGATATCGACGAAGACGGCATCGCCACCTGCCGCACCAAGGCCGACGCGCCCGAGATCGACGGCAACCTCTTTATCGACGAGGGCACCGAAGGTCTGTCCGTTGGCGACATCGTGACGGTCGACGTGGACGAAGCCGGGGAATACGACCTGTGGGGGGCGCCGAGCCCCAACGCCTGACAGCGACGCGGCCATCGCGCCGATCAGTCCTTTGCGACCTCTTCAGCCTCTTCGGCAATGGCGTCGGGTGACACTTCGGCCGCGCTGGAGCGATCTTCCTTGATCTTCGGCGCGGCTTTGCGCCATGCCGACAGTTCTTGCCCGATTTCCCGGTAAAAAGCAGGGACGACATCCTCGAGATCGACGATGAAATTGGTCTGTTGCGTGAACCGCGCGCCCAACCTGCGAGCATAGAAAATATGGAAGGATGAGACCTGCAGGGTGCCTTTGTCGCGTTCGCAAATCGTCACATCCTCGATCAATTCCTTGACCGAGTATTGGGTTGCCTCACTGCGACCGGGCCAAATCAGACGGACGTGCAGATCGTCGATTTTGTCGGATTTTATCTGCCGCAACAGCCAGTTCACGCGCGCACGGGACGATACCTTGTCTTCGGGCGCGCGCAGGGTCATCCCGACATCAATCGTCCGGCGAGGGATGTCAGCGGTGACTTCGATGGGCGCTGCGGCATCCACGATTTCAAGGCAGGTATATAGCCGCCGGTCTTCGCGCAGACGGGCTAGCTCATCCTTCAGGCGTTCGCCGGGGTCGTTGACATGTTTGCGCGGCAGCTTTTCACGGACTGCGGTCTCGGTCTGCCGACTCAGGATCAATGACAGGTCTTTCGTCTCTTGATGCCATGCCTCGAGAACCGCCACCGCTTCCGGAGATTTTGCCGGGATCGACCCGCCAGCGGACACAAGTCGGTTCAATTCGGTCCATTCCGGCGGCATTCGGTCAAACCCGTGAACCCCGGCGCTTTCGTGCGTCAGGAACCGTCGAAGTTCATTCAACAGAAGTTCCTGATCCTCATCCGCTATTTCAGCATTGTTCAGCAACAAATCCGCTGTCGTCAGCACGAACATCCATGACCAATGATAGACCGGGATCTTGGAGCGGCTCTTGCGCACCTCGGCGATGGGATGGTTTGTCGGGACTGTCGCAAACTGGTTCGAGACCGTGATGACACAGTCAATCCCGTGCTCTTTGGCCAGCGCGCGGTAGCGCTCGATCTGCTCAACATCCAAATTGTTGTTGCCAACTTTGGCCTCAACAAGCGCGCTCCAGGTTCGGCTTCCGGTCCTGACAATAATCAGACCGTCAGGCCGATCTTTCATGGCATCTTTCTGGCCGTGGAAAACAACCTCGGTATAGGTTTCGATCTTGGCGCGCTTTCCGAATTTTTGACCGACCGCGGCCAAAAGTTCGGTGCCGAACTCGTTCACCTTGGATAAGCAGGCCAAAACAATCGATGTGGTCCGCCCCTCTTTCGAGGTTGTCGACAAAACCGGGAACAGCCGCGCTGGCTCCCCCTGCGAAAGAAATTCAGGACGCCCCATGTAATCACCCCTCCAACACCACTACCCTAAGTAGAAGCCCCGAAAAGATTTCAATCAAGTATTAGTTTTCCCCAAGGTTATACCGCCCCCAAACTCCCCACACTTTCCCCCCTTCATCTTGCCCGCGCCGTGACGTAACCTGTCGCCATGACAACAGGTTCTTCCTCCAGCACTCCGCCTGATCCTGCGCCCGTGGCGACCGGACGCAAGCGCAGCCCGACGCAGCGGCGTAAGGGCACGCCGCTGAACGAGCAGGACTGGGTCGATGCGGCGATGAAGATTCTGGTCAATGAGAACGTGCGCGGCATCCGTATCGACACGCTATGCGCCAAGCTGGGCGTGACCAAGGGCAGCTTCTATTGGCATTTCGGCGCCCGCAACGACCTGCTGGTGGCGATGCTGAAAACATGGCGGCGCAAGATGACGTTGAACGTCATCAAGTCCATCACCCTGTCCGGCGAAACCGCGCGCGAGCGACTGCGCATCCTGCTGGCCTTGCCGCGCCGCAAGAACTCGCCCGCCAATGCCCGGATCGAAATGAGCATCCGCGACTGGGCCCGCCGCGTGCAGATGCCGAAAGAGGCCGTGCAAGAGGTGGACCTGATCCGCATGGATTACTTCACCCGGCTGTTCCGCGACATGGGGGTCGACGACACCGAAGCCGAAAAGCGGGCCTACATCACCTATTGCCTGATGATGGGGGATTCGGTGCTGCACCAAACCCTGCCCGGCGCGCATCGCGATGCGTTCCTTGATGGCGCGATGGAGCTGATCACCTATGGCGCCCCGGACCAGGGCCGCGCCGCCGCGCCTGTGCCGGGCGAACCCGATCCGGACGATTGACGGCCAGGGCTAGCTGTCGCGCAACGCCTCGAAATCCACTTTCAACGCACAATATCCCGGTGCAGATTTCGCGCCCCGGCCCTGCATCGCCATCCATTTCAGACAGGCATCGGCATGGGCGCAAAGATAGCATTCCGCAATCAGCGCCTCATACCGCGACCGCAACAACCGGCCCGATTGCAACGCGCCGTTCAGATCGACCCCGACGCTGCGGGCCATGCCCTGAGTCTGCCAGAAATGGCGCGACAAGCGCGTGCTGTCCTGCATTTCGAACCCTCCCGAACAGACGGTTCAGTTCCGGCGCAAAACCACGAACTGGTCCTTGTTGCGGCAATAGTCCGGCGCTTGGGTCGCCGATCCCGGCGCGGTCGCGGCCAGCGTGCATTTACAGGCCTCGGCCTCCAGACAGCCAACGCAACGTTCGACCATCACGTCGACATCTTCGGGTGTCAGGGTGCCGCGCTGCTCGGCCTCTTCCAGATCGACGCTCAGCGCGTCCGCCATCCGGGTCACAAGCTCGCGGTGTTCTTTTAGTTTCGCAAAACCAAACATCTGGTCTCTCCTATCGGAATTACCCGATCAGGAAACCAGACTGCGCCGGGGCTGACTTTGATCCGGGTCAAACCCGGTCAAAGACTATCGACAACATCCTGCACCACCTTCAGCCGTTTCGAGTTCGGCGGGTGGGTGCCCAGCATCTTGTTGCCGGGATCGTCCATGCGGTTGAAATACTGCGCCCCATGCAGCGGATCATACCCCGCCTGCGCCGCGATCACCGTGCCAAGCGCATCGGCCTCCAACTCCATCTCTTGCGAAAACGCCAGCGCGCCCAGATATGCCCCGACCTCGCGCGCCTTTTCCCTTTCACGTTCGCTGGCACCGCGCCTGGCCGCCTCTTCGGCCATCAGATCGGCGCCGATGGCGGCGTTTCTTTCCTGTTCGGCCAGATGGGCCAGAATGTGATGCGCGGCTTCATGGCCCAGCACAAAGGCCAGCTCATCGACATTGCGGGCATCGGCGATCAGCGCCACGGTAAAGGCGATCACCGGGCGGTTGTTGTCATCCAGACCCTGAAAAGCATTGGCCTCGGCGAACATCGTCGCATCGACACCGATCAGGAAATTACAGTTCATGCCCCGGGTGCGGGCCCGGCATTCGGCCTCGGCCACCGGTTCGACCTTGCGGCGCACGGCCTCGAAATTGTTCAGCGCCGTGGCCATCGACACGCGCGGCTCGACCGCGGGATCAGTGGTCTGAACACAGCCCGCCAGACCCAAGGCCAGCACCAATAGCGAGAATGCTTTCATCCTGTTCTCCACCGATGACCGGCAAATTATGCGACCCGCCCGCTGCCTTGGCCACCGGAAATTCCCTCGCGTTCCTCTTTCCAACGCCGCCGCCTCGGGCTAGCCTGTATTCATGTTTACCATTGAACACGACTTCGACGCGACCGTGATCACCCTTGTTGACGAGGGCCAGCATCACCTTGAAGAAGACGTCACCATTCAGGCCTTTGCCGAATGCATCACGATTGAACAACTGGACCCGCGCACCGACACCGTGATGAAAATCACCCTGTCGATGACCCAGCTCAAGGAACTGGCCGCCGCACTGGACCTGCCCGAAGGCGTCTATCGCCTGTCGAAACCCTAATCCAGAATTCGGAACACCTTGTCGCGCGCCGTGTGGCCGCGCACCAGTTCCAGCCGCGATTTCGGCACGCCCAGCGCCTTGGACAACAGCTTGACCACCGCCGCATTCGCCTTGCCGTCCTCGGGCACCACGGTGACATAGACCCGCAGCACCCCGTCCTCGGACTTGATCATGTTGCGCGAGGCCTTGGGCGTGACCCGCACCGCGATCTCGGCGCCGATCACCGCCATATCCGCCAATTCTGCCGCCGCCACCCTGTTGCTCCTCTTTTTCTTGGATCAAATACTCATCTTCCACCGCGAAAATCACAACCCCCTGACCGGAAGGCGCAGGCTTTTCGCGTGCGGCCCTTGATCCCCGGACCCGGATGGCCGACATGAAGAGCAACGACAGGAGACACGCAATGACCAGCCCGAATGCCGCCGTGATGGATTTTCTGCTGAGCCGCCGCTCGGTGCCCGCCAAGACCCTGACCGGCCCCTACCCCGACCGCGATCAGCTAAGGCCGATCCTGACCGCCGCCGCCCGCAGCCCGGATCACGGCAAGCTGGAACCGTGGCGGTTTATCGTGCTCGAGAAACCGGCGCTGGAACGCCTGTCGACCCGGATTGCGGCGCTGGGGCCGGTTCTGGGGATCGAGCCTGAAAAGATCGAGAAATCCCGCCGCACCTATGCCGACGCCGGTCTGGCGGTGGTGGTGGTGTCCAGCCCGAAACCGTCCGAGAAAGTGCCCGAGATCGAACAGGTCTATTCCGCCGGTGCGGTCTGTCTGGCGCTGACCAATGCGGCGCTGGCCTCGGGCTGGGGGGCGAACTGGCTGAGCGGCTGGGCCTCGTTCGATCGCAGCTTTGCCGAACAGGATCTGGGCCTTGCCCCGGCTGAAAACATCGCCGGGATCATCCATATCGGCACCCCGAAATACGACACGCCCGACCGGCCGCGCCCCGATCTGGACGCGATCACGGTTTGGGTTTCGGAATGATCTTTTCCGACTTCTTCAAGGCGCTGGCCCAGTTGCGCGATCCGCGGTTTCGCCGGGTGCTGTGGCTGGGCCTTGGCCTGACGCTGCTGTTGCTGATCCTGATGACAACCGGTCTGGTGGGTCTGGCGCAATGGGCGTTGCCGGATCAGACCCTGCTGCCGCTGATCGGCGAGGTGAATTGGGTCGGCGATCTGGTGTCGCTGTTCA
>NZ_JBFHDW010000020.1:0-15824 GCF_041584535.1 Actibacterium sp.
GAATGGGCAGCTACGCGGGCTTTAGCTCGTGTAAAACGCAATGAGTACACGAAAATCCTTGATGAAAGGGGAGTTGAGGGATTTGGCTATGCCAGCTGCACGAACGCTGTTTATGGCCAATTGTTTGATGCGACAGCTAAGAAGCTCAAAGAGCAAAAGGCTTTGCCAAAAAACGCGAACCTTCGCAACGCCATGACAAAGGATGAATTGGTCTACGTCATGATGGCCGAAACGCTTGCAAAAGGCAGGATCGAAGAAGAAAAGCCAACGGGGAACGGTCCATGCACAAAAGCGACGAAACGTTCCGCGTCTTTTGTTCGTCAAGCTATTGATGCTGAGAAAAAAGATCGGCAAAAACCTTTAGTTTGATCAAATGCTGGCCCTACGGGGCCAGCCACACCCCACCACCCAACACAACCACCCCGCGCCCCTTCATCTGCCACAGGCAGACATACACCCGCTTATAGACCTGCTGATAAGTCAGGTCTTGCATCTGGGCATGAACCGCCTTGGCGATCTCAGCGCCCGTTTGCGGCCCATCCCTGAGCGCATCCATCACCATCCGGCGCAACTCACCCCTCTTGAATGCCTTGGGCGTCTTGGCGGCAACTGGCAGGCTGTCAGGGGCAACGCCTCGTGCCTCTAGCAGCGCCTCAACGTGTTCTATCCCATCCAGCCCATCCCGCAGGATTTCCTCTCGGACATAGCGCAACACGCTGACAACGGTTTCTTCTTTGATCGGGCGAAAGTAGTGTCTGGTCATTCCGGCATTTTAGCCGGGTTGGGCAGGGGAAACTTGGTGCGTTTGATACATAAGGCCGCAGATCTGATGCAGCAACACGGTCGGCCCGCCTTTGCCTCCGCGCAGGCGCGGGATCAGGTGGTGCTGACTTTGCGGTGCCTCGGGCGGAATCGGGCGCTGGCACAGGGGGCAGATCGGGTCATCCATGCGGGTCAGGATGCGGTGGCGCTGCGCGTCGGGCAAGGCCGCTGATGGTGCAGGTTCTGGTCATCGGCGCGGGCCCGGCGGGTCTGATGGCGGCGGAAACTGCCTCGGCCGCGGGGCTGTCGGTGATGGTGGTCGAGGCCAAGCCGTCGGTTGGGCGCAAGTTCCTGATGGCGGGAAAATCGGGGCTGAACCTGACCAAGGACGAACCGTTGCAACAGTTCATCGCGGCCTATGGCCCCGAGGCCGCGCATCTGCAACCGATGCTGACCGCGTTCGGCCCAGATCAGGTGCAGGACTGGGCGCGCGGTCTGGGCCAACCGGTTTTCACCGGATCCTCGGGCCGGGTGTTCCCCAAAACGATGAAGGCCTCGCCCTTGCTGCGGGCGTGGCTGGCACGGTTGGCGGCCCAGGGCGTCACGGTTGAAACCCGCTGGAAATGGCGCGGTTGGGCTGGATTAGAGACTGTTTTCGACACACCAACCGGCGAACGACGCCTGTCGGCGGATGCGGTTATTCTGGCGCTGGGCGGGGCAAGCTGGGCGCGCCTTGGCTCGGATGGCACATGGGCCGGGATATTGGCGGACCGGGATGTGCCGCTGGCGCCGTTCCGGCCTGCCAACATGGGGTTCGTCGTCAACTGGTCCGAACAGATGCGCAAACAGTTCGGTCAGCCGGTCAAGGGCACGGCCCTGATTGCGGGCGATCAGGTGGTGCGGGCGGAATACGTGATTTCCCAACGCGGTCTTGAGGGCGGCGGCATCTATGCCGTGTCTCGCGCCCTGCGCGACGGGGCGGTGTTACAGATCGACCTGATGCCGGATTGGAGCGTCGACAAGATCACCGAACAGCTTGCCCGCCCGCGCGGCAAGGCCAGCCTTGGCAACCATCTGCGCAAGGTGCTGCGTCTGGACCCGGTGCGGTTGGCGCTGCTGATGGAATTCGGCCGACCTTTGCCCGAAGGCGCGGCGCTGGCTGCGCGGATCAAGGCCTTGCCAGTGACCCATGCCGGACCGCGCCCGATGGACGAGGCGATCTCGACCGCGGGCGGCGTGCGCTGGCAAGGGCTGACCCCCGGCCTGCAATTGCGGGATTGCCCACGCGTGTGGTGCGCGGGCGAGATGCTGGATTGGGAGGCCCCGACCGGCGGCTATCTGTTGACCGCCTGTCTGGCGACCGGGCGCTGGGCGGCTCAGGACGTGGCGCGCGAGATCATCCGCAAATAGGCGGGCCGCGTGGTCATGCGCTTGTGGTAGTCCAGCAGGGTTGGCTGCTCGACCGGGAAATTCGCACTCATCGCCCAGGACAGGCAATGCGCGGCGATGATGTCGGGCACGGTCATTTCGCTGCCCATCAGGAATTTGCCATCGCCCAGACGCCTCTCCAGCGTGGTCAGGCTGCGGGCGAATTCCCAGCGCAGGCTGTCCTTGACCTCGGGGCGGCGTTGTTCTTCGGGCAGAACGAACGTGTGCCGCGCGGCGGTCCACAGGGTGCCGTCCATTTCGTCCAGAATGAAATGGGTCAGGCTGTCCTGTTTCGCGCGGGCCATCGTGCCGGCCGGATAGGTGAAACTTTTATAGTTATCCGCCAGATAGGTCAGGATCGCGGTCGAATCGGTCAGCACCCCGTCCGGGCACACCAGAACCGGCACCTTGCCCGAGGGGTTCAGCGCCCGCGCCTCGTCCGAGCGCGGACCGGCCTTGATATGCTCATAGGTCAGACCCAATTCCTCAAGCATCCAAAGCACCCGCAAGGTGCGACTCTTAAGCGTTCCGATGACCTGATACATGGGCTCTCCTTCGCCAATCTGACGCATCTGACCCGGCGCAACAGATTCCTGCAAGAAAATTAACGACCTGCCAGTGTCGATAGCCGCAACAAGGCGCGTTCGATCAGGGCCATCGCCGGCGCGCGCGAGGACGAGCGCAGTTGCAGATCGGTATCCGTCAGGTGACCCAGCGCCTGTTCCAGCCGCACCATCCCCCATTTCGAGGCCTGACGCGCCATGCGATCGCGGCGCGGGCCGAACACTGGCGGGCGCAGCCGGGACATGCCCGAGGACACGCCGCCGGGGTCCGAGGCCGCCGCATGAAGCGCGCGAAAATGACGGGTGGCACCGATGCACAGTGTCACCGGCGCGACGCCTTGGCTGGTCAGTTTTTGGATCAGCGGCCCCAATTCGCCGGTGCGGCCTTCGGCGACGACATGCAGCACATCGTCGATATCGGCCTCGGTCGATGCAGGCGCACAGGCGCTGACGTCGTCGACCGTGGCGGGGGTGCTGTCGCCGTATTTGTAAAGTGCAAGCTTCTCAAGGGTTTGCCGGAAATCGCCGGGGTCCAGCATCTTGGACAGCGCCGTCAGCGCGCCCATGGCATCCTGATCGGGGCGCACGCCGGCGCGGGTCAGTTCGGCCTCGATTTCCTCACGCGTGGGCGGGTCGTCATAAAGGCCCGCCGCATAGGCGTTGGGGTGGGTTTCGAACAGCTTGCGCAGCGCCGATTTCGCGGTCAGTTGCTTGGCCGTGACGATCAGTTGCGCATCGCCCTCGCGCCAGTCGGACAGCGCTGCTTTCAGCACCGGGGCTGTCTGGTCGGTGGCGTCTTCAATGAACGCCACGCGCGGGCCGGGGAAAAAGCTTTGCGCCTTCAGCGCGTCCGACACCAGCGCCGGGTCCGAGCGCAGTTCCGAGGCATTGATCCGCGTCAGGCGCATTTCCTCTTCGCCCTGCGGACCGATCAGCGCGGCGATGACCTCTTGCCGTTTCAGCGCCACGCGCATCGCGTCGGCGCCAAAGATCAAAAGGCCGGTGCGCTGAGGCTCGGGCCGGGCGAAATAGCGGTTGGCATCGCGGCCGGTCAGCTTCACAGGTTCAGCGTCCCGGCGCTGCCGATAATGCGGGTGACGATCTGATCGGCCAGCATCACCATCAGCCGGTCATGCGCATCCTGCCGCGCGGTCAGGGTCGAAACGGTGGTGCCGGTGGCGGAATAGCCGGTAAAGGCGGTGACCTTGCCGGTCAGCGCCTTTTTCCCGGTGCGCCGGTCGGTCAGGATAAACAGCGCATCGCCGATCAGGTGATAGCGCGTGGCCTCGTCCGTGATGGTGATGCCCTGCGCGACGCTGCGGGTGGTGATGTCGTAGTCCAGATCAAAGATCGGATCGGCGGGCCGCCCCAAGCGTTCCTCGATTCGGCCAACCAGTTCGTATTCATAGTGATCTGACGGCGCGTCAGTCTGCACCCGGCCGCGCAAAGCATCAGCCGCGCCGCTGGTGCCATAGACCGGCTCGAACCCGCAGGCGGCCAGCGCCGGCAAACCAGCAATCAGGGCAAGAAAGGCGCGGCGATCAGATGACGACATTGATAATGCGACCCGGCACAACGATCAGCTTTTTCGGGGCGCCGCCATTCAGCGCCTTAACCACAGCATCATGCGCCAGCGCCAGCTTTTCAACCTCTTCCTTCGGCATGTCCTTGGGCACGCTGATTTCCGAGCGGCGTTTGCCGTTGATCTGGATCGGCAGGGTGACGGTATCCTCGACCAGCATCGCGGCATCGGCCTTGGGCCAGGGCGCGTCGGCAATCAGGCCTTCGCCGCCCAGAAGCGACCAGATTTCCTCGGACAGGTGCGGGGTCATCGGCGACATCAGTTGCGCCATCACCAGCATCGCCTGACGCCGGGTGTCGGCCCCGGCCTTGGATTTCTGGATCGCGTTCGCCAGCGCATAAAGCTTGGCGACCGAGGTGTTGAAGCCAAAGCTTTCGATGCCCATCGTGACGTCGTGAATTGCCTTGTGCATGGCGCGCAGCAATTCGTCATCGCCTTCGCCGTTACCGGTTTGCGAGGCAATGTCACCCGCCATACGCCAGACCCGGCCAAGGTGTTTATAAGCCGCTTCGGCGCCCGAGGCGGTCCATTCCACGTCGCGCTCGGGCGGGCTATCGGACAGCACGAACCAGCGGGCGGTATCAGCGCCATAGGCGTTGATGATATTCACCGGGTCGACGACATTCTTCTTTGATTTCGACATCTTGGCCGAAGGGATGACCTGAACCGGCTCGCCGGTGGCCTTGACCTTGCCGTCCTCGACCTCTTCAGGAAGATGATAGACCGGACGGTTGCTTTCGTCGCGGGTCAGATAGATTTCATGCGTGACCATGCCTTGCGTGAACAGCGCGTCGAAGGGTTCGATCGCTTTCTTGGGCAGGTGGCCGGTCAAGTGCATCGCGCGGGCAAAGAACCGCGAATACAGCAGGTGCAGAATCGCGTGTTCGATACCGCCGATATACTGGTCGACATTCATCCAGTAATCGGCGTCCTCGGCCACGGTCGGGGTGGTGGCGCGCGGCGCGGTAAACCGGGCGTAATACCACGAGCTGTCAACGAACGTGTCCATCGTGTCGGTCTCGCGCTGGGCGTCGGCGCCGCAGGTCGGACAGGCGCAGTTGCGCCACGTCGGGTGCCGGTCCAGCGGGTTGCCGGGCTTATCAAAGGTCACATCCTTGGGCAGTTCGACCGGCAGGTTTTCCTTGGCCTCGGGCACAACGCCGCAGGTTTCGCAGTGGATCACCGGGATCGGGCAGCCCCAATAGCGCTGACGCGACAGGCCCCAATCGCGCAGGCGGAACTTGGTCACGCCGTGGCCGATGCCATTCGATTCGCAGAAATCAATTGCGGTGTTCACGCCGTCTTCGCCAGTCTGAATCTCGTCCCCGGCAAAGCTGCGCACATAGCGGACCTTTTCGGTTTTCAGCGGCACATAGGCCTCGGTCAGGGGGTCGGCGCCCTCGGCCGGTTCAAAGACCGGAGTGATCGGCAGCTTGTATTTGCTGGCGAATTCGAAATCGCGCTGGTCATGCGCCGGGCAGCCAAAGATCGCGCCGGTGCCGTAATCCATCAAGATGAAGTTGGCGATATAGACCGGCAACTCCCAAGCGGTATCAAAGGGATGGCGGACGCGAATGCCGGTATCCATGCCCAGCTTTTCCGCAGTCTCGATCGCCTCTTCGGTGGTGCCGCCCTTGCGGCATTCGGCGGTAAAGGCGGCGATGTCGGGATTGTGCGCCTCAAGATGCTTGGCCAGCGGGTGATCGGGCGAGATGCCAACGAAAGACGCGCCCATCAGGGTGTCAGGGCGGGTGGTGTAGACCTCGATCCGGTCGTGGCCGTCGGGGGCGTCAATGGTCGAAAAGGCGAATTGCAGACCGCGCGATTTGCCGATCCAGTTGCGCTGCATCAGCTTGACCTTGTCGGGCCAGTTATCCAGCCCGTCCAGCGCATCCAGCAATTCCTCGGAGAAATCGCTGATCTTGAAGAACCATTGCGTCAGGTCGCGGCGTTCAACCGGGGCGCCCGAGCGCCAGCCGCAGCCGTCAATCACCTGTTCGTTGGCCAGCACGGTCATATCGACCGGGTCCCAGTTCACGGTGGCGTTCTTGCGATAGACCAGACCCTTGTCCATCATGTCGATGAACATCGCCTGTTGCTGACCGTAATATTCCGGGTCGCAGGTGGCGAATTCGCGGCTCCAGTCGATCGACAGGCCCAGCGGTTTCATCTGGGCGCGCATGTCGTCGATATTCTTATAGGTCCAGTCCCCCGGATGGGTGCCCTTTTCCATCGCGGCGTTTTCCGCCGGCATGCCGAACGCATCCCAGCCCATCGGGTGCAGAACCGAGAACCCGCAGGACGACTTATACCGGGCGACGACATCGCCCATGGTATAGTTGCGGACATGGCCCATGTGGATGCGGCCTGAAGGATAGGGGAACATCTCGAGCACATAATATTTCGGCTTCGCCGCATCGCGGGTGGCGGTGAACGTGCCGGCGGTATCCCAGGCAGCTTGCCATTTCGGCTCGATCTCGCGGGGCTCAAAACGGGACATGTGTATCGGTCCTTGTCAGTCAATCGCCGGGCGCAATGGCCCGGCGTGGTGATAATAGCGGTGCGCGGTCGCGTAAAGTCAGAGCTTGCCGTCGCGGACGCGCAATTGGCGCGCGCGGGTCAGGATCGCATCTTCGACGGCACGCACGGTCGACGGGGCAACCTGACCGGATTTCGAGGCCAGTGCCACTTTCAGCGACCGGGCGTCCAGCGCGGGGTCCTGCACGTAAACGGTGGCGCGATAGGCTTTGCCGCCGCCCGGAGGCGTGCCGTAGCCGGTGATGATCACGCCCGAGAACGGATCCACCGATTCGATGGGCAGGAAGTTCAAAATCTCAAGCGAGGCCTGCCACAGGTATTTGTTGACCTCGACAGTGGTGTTCGGGTTGTCCGAATTGGTGAACAGGCTCCAGATCGTTTCGCGATCTTTGTCCTCATACCCCTGAAGGTTCTGGCGCTGAAGTTCCAGCGCTGCTTCTTCCTCGGGGGTTCTGGGTGCGGACTTGCCGCCGCCGAACAGGCCGCTGTCGCCGCTACCGATTCCACCACCGCACCCGGCAAGGCCAAGCCCAGCCAGAACAATTGCTGCAATACGTAAAGACGTCCGCAAGGTCATAGGATACTGCCCTCGGTTATTCCTCACCGTTCTCTAGCCGAGGGTCAGGACGGGAACAAGGTTTTTCCCGATACTCCTATAATATATACACACGCGGGCGCATTAGGCCGTGGATTGGGTGGCCCGGATTGGACGGTGTGGCAAAGCTGCATCATTTTAGCTGGCAATCGGCGCGGGCCACCCGGCATTGTTGCAATTAATCGGTCAAAGAGCGACACAGCAGCATACTCAGCTCACCACCGGGTTGAGGTCACCTTTTAATCAATGAGGGATAACCATGAAAAAGGTTCTCTTCGCCACCACCGCGCTGATCGCGACTGCTGGCTTCGCATCGGCCGACGTCACCCTGACCGGTAACGGCTACATGGGCATTCTGGATACCGAAGATAACGGCACCCAGCTGGTTCAGAACGTCGACATCTACGTTCGTATGTCGGGCGCCACCGACAACGGCCTGACCTTCTCGGCCGGCGTCGACCTGAAAAACAACGAAACCTACGGCACCAACGGTAAAGGCACCACTAGCGGCTACAATGTTTCGGGTCTGGCAACTGCTGGTACCGGCGCCAACAACGCTCTGAACAACTCGAACATCTTCTCGTCGTCGGGTTCGTGGGTTTCGGTTTCGGGCGGCTTCGGCACCCTGACTCTGGGTGACACTGATGGTGCCATCGACAAGCGCACCACCGAAGTTCACCGCATCTGGGGCTTCGACCTGGAGCAGTGGCTGGGTTATGTCGACAACGCCGATGCCAACAACATCCTGCGTTACGACTACACCTTCGGCGACATCGGTTTCTCGGCTTCGTATGCTGACACCGACGACGCTTTCGGCGTTGGCTTCAGCTGGTCGGGCGATCTGGGCAGCGTGATGGCATCGTTCGGTCTGGGTTACGAAACCTCGGACATCAACGGCAACATCCTGGCCGTTTCGGCTGGTATTGACTTCGACGGTTTCGGCCTGCGCACCGCCTACTGGGTTGGTTCGGACGGCGACACTCGTGAACAGCTGGACTACTCGGCTCAGTACTCGGCTAACGGCCTGACCGTTGGTGCGAACTTCCGTGACAACCTGAACAGCTCGACCGACACTTGGATGATCTTCGTAACCTACGATCTGGGTGGCGGCGCTTCGCTGTTCGCTCACACCGGCGAAGCTAACCCGATCCTGGCTGGCAACAACACCAACACCGGCGGCATCCAGACCGTTTCGGCTGCTGGTATCGCGCTGAAGTTCTAATTTAGAACTCAGACGGATTAGGGAAGAGCGGGCCTTGTGTCCGCTCTTTTCTTTTTGCTACCCCGGATAATGATCGTATCTGACACGCAGATCGTTTTAAGGAGGGGCCCTGATGGGACTGACCGATATCCGGGAAAAAATCGCCGCAGCCGAACGAGACGCCGGTCGTCCGGCCGGAAGCGTCACCCTGATCGCTGTGTCCAAGGTTCAGCCTTTGGCCCGGATCGAGGCGGTTCTGGAACAAGGTCAGCGCGTTTTCGGTGAAAACCGCGTGCAAGAGGCCGAGGGCAAATGGCCTGATTTCAAAGCGCGATTCGACGGTGTCGATCTGCATCTGATCGGCCCGCTGCAAACCAACAAAGCCCGCCACGCGGTCGAGCTGTTCGACAGCATCCATTCAGTGGACCGCCCCAAGCTGGCCCATAAACTGGCCGATCTGGCGCAGGAGCGCGGTGCCTCGCCGCAATTGTTCATTCAGGTCAACACCGGCGCCGAGCCGCAAAAAGCCGGGATTCTGCCCGCCGAAACCGACGCCTTTGTCGCGGAATGCCGGGCGCTGGATCTGCCGGTCAAGGGCCTGATGTGCATTCCGCCGGTCGATGAGGAACCCAGCCTGCATTTCGCGCTTTTGGCCAAGATGGCGGCGCGCAACGGGCTGGATGGCTTGTCGATGGGCATGAGCGCCGATTTCGAGCGCGCAATTGCGCTGGGCGCCACGCATGTGCGGGTCGGTTCGGCGATCTTTGGCGAGCGCAGCCACGACTAACGCCGCGCACCGCGCGTTGTGGGCGGCGGAATGAGTATTTTTTCCAAGAAAAAGATCAGGGTTGGATCAGAACCCGGCTGCCGGGCGGCAGGCTTTGCGCGACGCGGATCAGATCGGCGCGCGCAAAAGCGATGCAGCCTTCGGTCGGGTGACGGGGCTTGCGCCATTGATGCAGGAAGATCGCCGAGCCTTGGCCGGGCGTGGCGTCAGGCCAGTTCCAGTCGGTCAGCAGCACCAGATCATACAAGGGATCGGCGCGGCGCAGGGTTTCGTGGCCAAAGCGATGCGGCGCGCGGACGTGGTGGTTATAGGCTGGATCGGCCGGATCGTCGGACCACAGATCGCGCGGCCCGATCGGCCGGGCCCAAGGGGTCGGGCGCGGCATTCGGTCGGGGCGATACAGCAGCCCGGTGATGCGCAGGTCGCCAACCGGCGTGGCGCCATCGCCTTCGTGTTTGTGGACCGAGCGGCCGGAGCGGCCGATAGCGCAGGGCAGGCGTTGGCCGAACAGGCGCGCGCCGGTGCGGGTGACGACCAGATCGGCGGGGGTCACAGCAGATGCCCCGATTTCGCCGCCTTGGTGGCGAGATAGGCCTCATTATGTTTGCCCTTACCAACCCGCAGCGACACGCGGTCAGTGACGGTGATGCCATTGGCCTGCATCATCGCCACCTTGGCCGGGTTGTTGGTCAGTAGCCGCACGGCGGAAAAGCCCATCTGGCGCAGGATCGCGGCGCCGATCTTGAAATCGCGCTCGTCATCTTCAAAGCCAAGGCGGTGATTGGCCTCGACCGTGTCAAAGCCCTGATCCTGAAGGGAATAGGCGCGCATCTTGTTGGCAAGGCCGATGCCGCGGCCTTCCTGATTCAGATACAGCAGCACACCCGCGCCTTCTTCGCCCATCTGCGCCAGTGCCGCGCGCAATTGCGGGCCGCAGTCGCATTTCAGGCTGCCCAGCAGGTCGCCGGTGAAACAGGCCGAGTGCAGGCGCGACAGCACCGGCTGATCGCGTGGCGGGTCGCCGATTTCGACGGCGTAATGTTCTTCGCCACCGTCTTCGGGGCGGAAGATATGCAGGCGGCCGGCCTCGGAGACGGTCAGCGGCAGGCGGGCATGCACGACCTCGTGCAGGGGGCTGGTTTCGGCCAGCAGATCGCGGGCGCTGGTAAGGTCCAGCAGGGTCAGGCCGAACCGCGCGGCGCATTCCGCGGGGTCGTCGATTGCCACGCCCAGAACCGCCGGCAGCAACCGCGCCGATTTCGCCACATGCAGGGCGGCGCGGAACAGGGCGGCGTCGCCATCGCGGTGTCTGTGAAACGGGCCTTTCATCGGGCTGTTCAGATCGTCAGCCGGATCGGCCACGGCCTGAACCCAGCTGGCATCGACATCGGTCGGCACGACCAGCCGCGCCAAATCGCCGTCATAGGCCCGCGCCTTGAGCGTCTCGGCCCGGCGCGCGGTGATCGCCAGAACCAGTGTGCCGCTGAGCGCCCTGAGATCGGCAAATCGGGTGTTGCTCAGGCTTTCGGCCCCGGCAAAGATCAGCCCGGCCCCGGCGTCATTCAGCACGACCGGCACCCCCATGCGCAGATCGGCGCGGGCGCGGGCAAGGGTTTCTACCGGATCGGGACCTAGGCTCATGAACAGACTTTCAGCTGCAGTATGTTTCAGGCTTTAGCCTGTTTGGTTGAAATATGAAACATTACGCGGGTTTGCCACACGGTTGCGTGAGAATGTTGCAGCAAATCTTGCCGGATGGGGTCGGGCTGAGCATCTGTTGCTGCAACACGCAAGGAGGGCCACAATGAGCAATCTCAAGAAAATCCTGTTGGTTGACGACGATGACGATCTGCGCGAGGCGCTGAGCGAACAGTTGGTGATGACCGAAGACTTCGATGTGTTCGAGGCCGATAGCGGCGCGCATGCAATGGAAAAGGTCAAAGAGGCCTTGTATGATCTGGTGATCCTCGACGTGGGCCTGCCCGATACCGATGGGCGCGAGCTGTGCCGGTTGCTGCGCAAGCAGGGGGTTAAATGCCCGATCCTGATGCTGACCGGCCATGACAGCGATGCCGACACCATTCTGGGTCTGGACGCGGGCGCCAATGACTATGTCACCAAGCCGTTCAAGTTCCCCGTGCTGTTGGCGCGGATTCGGGCGCAGTTACGCCAGCACGAGCAATCCGAGGACGCCGTGTTCCAACTGGGGCCGTATACGTTCAAACCGGCAATGAAGATGCTGTTGACCGAGGACGAAAAGAAAATCCGTCTGACCGAGAAAGAGACGAATATTCTGAAGTTCCTGTATCGCGCCTCCGAAGGCGTGGTGCCGCGCGATGTGCTGTTGCACGAGGTCTGGGGCTATAACGCCGGGGTTACGACCCACACGCTGGAAACCCATATCTATCGCCTGCGCCAAAAGATCGAGCCGGATCCGTCGAACGCCCGGCTGCTGGTGACCGAATCCGGTGGCTATAGATTGGTCGCGTAACAGCCTTATTGTTGCCTGATTGGTGGGTAATTCTGGGTTCAAGGCGCAGATTGTCGCGCCAGTGTTTCCCTCCGCCGCGCCTTAGGCTGGCGCGGCACCTCCCTCCAGGACTGACCCGGATCATTGATCCGGGTTTTCTTTTTGCCGCTGGACCCTCGCAATCGGCTGCCGGGGGTGAAATAGTGCGGCCAGACCCAGACCGGAGACCGCCTCATGAGCTTTACCCTTGCCACCTGGAACATCAACTCGGTCCGCCTGCGCGAGCCGATCGTGTGCAAGCTGTTGGCCGAAGAAGGGCCGGACATTCTGTGCTTGCAGGAATGCAAAAGCCCGGTGGACAAGATCCCGACCGAAGCCTTTGCCGCGCTGGGATACACTCACATGGTTGCGCGTGGGCAAAAGGGCTATAACGGCGTGGCGATCCTGTCCAAGCTGCCGATCCGCGAGGTCGGTGCACAGGACTTTGCCAGTCTGGGCCATGCGCGCCACGTTGCCGGGCAGTTGGAAAACGGTGTCACGATCCACAATTTCTATGTGCCCGCTGGCGGCGATGTGCCCGACCGCGAGGTGAACGAGAAATTCGGTCAAAAGCTGGACTACCTGACTGAAATGCGCGACTGGTTCCACGGCGACCGGCCGGAAAAATCCATCCTTGTCGGCGATCTGAACATCGCCCCGCGCGAGGATGATGTCTGGAACCACAAGCAACTGCTCAAGATCGTCAGCCACACCCCGATCGAGGTCGAACATCTGGCCGAAACGCAGGATGCGGGCGGTTGGGTCGATATCACCCGGCAGGATATTCCCGAGGGCCAGCTTTACAGTTGGTGGTCTTACCGCGCCAAGGAATGGGATGCCGCTGACAAGGGGCGGCGGCTGGATCATGTCTGGGCGACCGGCGATATCTCGCATGCCGGGCATGGCTCGCGGGTGTTGCGGGCGGCGCGGGGATGGGACCAACCCAGCGACCATGCGCCGGTGTTCGCCACATTTGATCTGTGACTTACCCCTTGGGTTTTGCCAAAATCGCGCACATATATGGCGCAAACGTCTGAACTGATGGGAATGAAGATGCTTGAATTCGGTGCAAAGACCTCTGCCGCGCCTGCGGGCGATCTGATCAAGGACAGCTCGGAAATGACATTCATGCAGGATGTCATCGACGTATCGAACGACGTTCCGGTGATCGTCGATTTCTGGGCGCCGTGGTGCGGCCCGTGCAAGGCGCTGGGCCCGGCGTTGGAAAAAGCCGTGACCGAGGCCGGCGGCAAGGTCCGCATGGTCAAGGTCAATGTCGACGAAAACCAGCAGATCGCGGCGCAACTGCGCATTCAGTCGATCCCGACGGTCTATGCCTTCTTTCAGGGTCAGCCGATCGACGGGTTTCAGGGCGCGCTGCCGGCGTCCGAAATCAAGGCCTTTATCGACCGCGTTGTGGCTGCTGGTGGTGGCGAAGATGATGGCGGTCTGGCCGAGGCGGTCGAGGCCGCGGAACAGATGCTGGCCGAGGGCGCGACCGATGACGCGGCACAGACCTTTGCCGCGATCCTTGGCGAAGAACCCGAAAATGCGGCGGCTTATGGCGGCCTGATCCGGGCGCAACTGGCGCTGGGTGATTTCGATCAGGCGGCGACCCTGTTGGCCGAGGTTCCCACCGCAATCGCCAAATCGCCCGAGGTCGAAGCCGCCCGCGCGCAGGTCGAACTGGCGCGTCAGGCGCAGGACGCCGGCCCGGTGGCCGAGCTGCGCGCGCTGGTCGAAAGCGAGCCGGACAATATGCAGGCCCGTTTCGATCTGGCGCTTGCGCTGCACGCCGAGGGACAAGTGCAAGAGGCCGTCGATGAATTGCTGGCCATGTTCCGCCGTGACCGCGAATGGAATGACGGTGCGGCCAAGACGCAACTGTTCACGATCTTCGACGCGCTCAAGCCGCAGGACCCGATTGCCCTGAATGGCCGTCGTAAACTGTCGTCAATGATATTTGCCTAAACCCGCTGCTGCGGTAGGCTAACCCCTATGATCTCGTCCGCTGATCTGCCCGAGACCATTCCGGTCTTTCCCTTGCCCGGGGCGCTGTTGCTGCCCCGGTCGCGGCTGCCGCTGCATATTTTCGAGCCGCGCTATCTGGCGATGCTTGAGGACGCGCTGAAAACCTCGCACCGGCTGATCGGCATGGTTCAACCGCTGCCACAGTCGGGTCGCGGCGGACCCAAGCTGCATTCTATCGGCTGTGCGGGCCGGGTGACGGCGTTTTCCGAAACCGATGACGGGCGCTATATGATTACGCTCAGCGGCGTGTCGCGCTATCGCATCCTGTCGCAGGTTGACGGCTTTTCGCCCTATATCCGCGCTAATGTCAGTTGGGATGGCTTTGCCCGCGATCTTGGCCCGTCCGAGCACGATCCCGCGTTCGACCGTGAGGATTTCACCCCGCTGCTGTCGCGCTATTTCCGCGAGAACAACCTGTCCACCGATTGGGACAGCCTGAAACAGGCCGATGACGAGATGCTGATCGACGCGCTGTCGATGCTGTGCCCGTTCTCGGTCGAAGACAAGCAAGCCCTGCTTGAGGCGCCGACCCTGAGCGACCGGCGGCAAACCCTGATCACCCTGATCGAATTCGCCCTGCGCGGCGGCAATAATGAAGAGACGATGCAATGACCCAGGATACCAGTTTCGACCGCCGGATGCTTGAAGCACTGGTGTGCCCCGTCACCCACGGGGTTCTCAGCTATGACGCCGAGAAACAGGAATTGGTGTCAAAGGCCGCGCATCTGGCGTTTCCGATCCGCAACGGTATTCCGATCATGCTGGTCGATGAGGCGCGCCAGATCGACTAGATCGACCGGCCCTGCATCAGCCGTGGCAGATCGCCGGACAGGCCAGCGGCCTCGCGGATGAATTTGCGCCGCAGGCCGGGTAGGGCGTTGACCACCCCCAAGCCGACATCGCGCATCCCGCGCAGGATCGGATTGTCGTTCGAAAACAGCTTGTTGAACCCGTCCGTCGCCACGGCCAGCGTCGCCGTATCCCAGCGCCGCCATGCCTGATACCGTTCCAGCACGTTGATCGTGCCGATTTCCTCGCCGCGCCGGTGGGCGTCGACCAGAACTTCGGCCAAAGCGGCCACATCCCGCAGGCCAAGGTTCAGACCCTGACCGGCAATCGGATGCACCCCATGCGCCGCATCCCCGACCAGCGCCAGACGTTCCGCCACGAATGCGTTCGCCAGCGTCAGGTTCAACGGATAGCTGAACCGCGCGCCTTCCAGATGGATCTGCCCCAGAAAATCGCCAAAGCGCGGGCGCAGTTCTTCAAGATAGGCCTCATCGTCCATAGCGTTGATTTCAGCGGCGCGGGCGTGGGTTTCGCTCCAGACGATCGAGCAGCGGTTGCCGGGCAGCGGCAGAATTGCCAGCGGGCCGGGCGGCATGAAGAACTGATGCGCGATGCCGTTATGCGGCTTTTCATGGCCAATGGCGCAGACCAGCGCGGTCTGGCCGTAATCCCATCCGGTGCGGCCAATCCCAGCGCGTTCGGCAGTGCCGCTTTTGCGCCCGTCACAACCGACCAGAACCCGGCCCCGCACTTGCTTGCCCGAGGCCAGTGTCACCGTCACGCCGCCGGGCTGAACATCCTGCGCGGTGACGGTTTCGCCGGAAATCTGGGTGATGCCGGGCTGGTCCTGCATCGCGTCCAGAAAGGCGCGGCGCAGATAGCGGTCCTCGACCATATAGCCCATCGGGCCTTCTTCGATCTCGGCGTGGTCGAATTCCAGCACAAAGGGCGACGGCCCTTCGCCAGCGCGGCCATCCGAGACCTTGATTTCCAGAATGGGCTGCGCCTCGGCCGCGACCCGGCCCCAGACGCCGATGCC
>NZ_JBFHDW010000021.1:0-15584 GCF_041584535.1 Actibacterium sp.
CCGTCGTGCCATTTGACACCCCGCAATCGGTGGCGATCTTCGGTCACAACGGTATCGCCCGCGAAGACCCGGATTTCTTTGCCGCCTTCGTTCTGAACAGCGTTCTGGGCGGCGGCGGATTTTCGTCCCGGCTGATGGAAGAGGTCCGGGAAAAGCGCGGCCTGACCTATGGCGTGTCGTCCTATCTGTATACGATGGACCGGGCCGATCTGGTGCTGGGCAAAGTGGCCTCGGCCAATGAAAAGATGGCCGAAGCCGTTCAGGTGATCCGCGACCAATGGGCTCGCGCGGCAACTGATGGCATCACTGCCGAGGAATTGCAGACCGTAAAGACCTATCTGACGGGCTCGTATCCGCTGCGGTTCGATGGCAATGGCACCATCGCCAACATCATGGTCGGGATGCAGATGGAAGGGCTGGGCGTCGATTACATTGCCACCCGCAACGACAAGGTGAACGCGGTGACGCAGGACGATGTGCGCCGGGTGGCCCAGCGACTGCTGGACCCCGAGGCGCTGCATTTCGTGGTGGTCGGGCAGCCGGTCGGATTGGCAACAGGCGATTGAGCACAGGCTGGGGGGCCAGCCCCCCAGTCCCCCCGGAGTATTTTTGCCAAGAAAAAGCGGTGAAACTTTGGTGGCAGAATCGGGGCGGGGCGTGCTAATTCTAGTGGTATGAACTCGCATAACCCCAAAATAAGCCCTGAACCTGCGGTTATTCGTCAATTGGACGAGGCGGCAATCAACCGGATTGCGGCAGGTGAGGTCGTTGAGCGACCTGCCTCGGCGGTGAAGGAACTGGTTGAGAACGCGCTGGATGCCGGGGCGCGGCGGGTCGAAGTGGCGATTGCCGATGGCGGCAAGGCGCTGATCCGGGTTTCGGATGATGGGCACGGGATGGACGGGGCGGATCTGCCGCTGGCGCTGAGCCGTCATGCGACCTCGAAAATCGACGGCTCGGACCTGTTGGATATTCACACCTTCGGCTTCCGGGGCGAGGCCTTGCCCAGTCTGGGTGCGGTGGGGCGGTTGAAGATCACCTCGCGCGCAGGTGGCGACGCGGCCGAGATCACGGTTTCGGGCGGCGCGATGTCGGCGGTGCGGCCCGCGGCGCTGAGCCGTGGCACGGTGGTCGAGCTGCGCGATCTGTTTTACGCGACGCCCGCACGGTTGAAATTCCTGCGCAGCGACCGGGCCGAAAGTCAGGCGATCGGCGATGTCATCAAGCGGCTGGCAATGGCCGAGCCGTTTGTCGGCTTTACTCTGCGCGATGTGTCCGGCGGCGGCGAGGGGCGCGTGGTGTTCCGCGCCGACCCCGAGACCGGCGACATGTTCGATGCGCTGCATGGGCGGCTGGCGCGGGTGCTGGGTGCCGAATTCGCCGACAATGCGCTGGCGGTCGATGCTGAACGCGATGGGTTTCACCTGACCGGCTATGCCGCGCTGCCGACCTATTCGCGCGGCTCGGCGGTGGCGCAGTATCTGTTCGTCAATGGCCGCCCGGTGCGGGACAAGCTGCTGATCGGAGCGCTGCGCGGGGCTTATGCCGATTTCCTGAGCCGTGACCGGCATCCGGCGGCGGTGTTGTTCGTCGATTGCGACCCGCATCTGGTCGATGTGAACGTGCATCCGGCCAAGGCCGAGGTGCGGTTCCGCGAGCCGGGGATCGTGCGCGGGCTGATTGTCTCGGCGTTGCGGCATGCGCTGGCCGAGGCGGGGCACCGGGCCTCGACCACGGTGGCGGGGGCGACGCTGGGCGCGATGCGGGCCGAAGGCGCGGCGCCGCGGATTTACCAGATGGACCGGCCCAGCACCGGGGCGATCAGAACCGCCTATGCCGCGCAGGCGCCGCAGCAGATGCCCGGTTTTGCCGAGGCGCCCTCGGCCCGGGTGGAAGAGCCGGTGATCGACGCTGCCGATCTGCCGTTGGGCGCGGCGCGGGCGCAGGTGCATGAGAATTATATCATCGCCCAGACGGCGGATGGCATTGTCATCGTCGATCAGCACGCCGCGCATGAGCGGCTGGTTTATGAGCGGCTGAAACGGCAGATGGCCGAGAATGGCGTCGCGGCGCAGGCCCTTTTGATCCCCGAGATCGTCGAGATGAGCAGCGGCGATTGCGCCCGCCTGATGGAAATTGCCAGCGATCTGGCTCAGCTGGGTCTGACCATTGAACCGTTCGGTGGCGGTGCGGTCGCCGTGCGCGAGACCCCGGCGATTTTGGGCGAGGTGAACGCCAAGGCGATGCTGGCCGATATTCTGGACGAGTTGGACGATCTGGGGGACAGCCAGTCGGTCAAGGCGCGGATCGAGGCCATTCTCAGCCGGGTTGCCTGTCATGGCTCGATCCGCTCGGGGCGGTGGATGCGGGCTGAAGAGATGAACGCGCTGCTGCGCGAGATGGAGGCCACGCCGCATTCGGGGCAGTGCAACCATGGCCGCCCGACCTATGTCGAATTGAAACTCAGTGATATCGAAAGGTTGTTTGGACGCACATGATCCAGATTGGCGGAGAATTTTACGCGTTCAACGACCCGGTTGTTGTGATGGTGCTGGCGGCGGCCGGGCTGGGCCTGTTGGTTCTGGCCCTGTTGATCGTCGTTGTGCGGCGCGCCGGGCGGGCGGCGGAAATGACTGCGCCGCTGATTTACCAGATGGATCAACTGGGCCGCGCGGTTGCGACGCTGGGGCAGGGGCAAGAGCGGCTGGCCGGCGGGTTGCAGACTGTCTCGGACGCGCAGGCCAACAGTCAGGCGCGGGTGTTGCAAACGATGGAGGTGCGTCTGGGCGAGGTTCAGCGCCAGATGACCGAGACCCTGCATCTGAACGCGATGAAATCGGCGCGGACCATTACCGACCTCAATGAGCGGCTGGATAAGACGCTGGGCACAAACAGCGAAAAAACCACCAAATCCCTGACCGAATTGCAAGAGCGGCTGGCGACCATCGACCGGGCGCAGGCCAATATCGAAAAGCTGTCGGGCGATGTTCTTAGTTTGCAGGACATCCTGTCGAACAAACAAACGCGCGGCGCATTCGGTGAGATTCAACTGAACGACATCGTCAGCAAGGCGCTGCCGCGCGACAGTTATACGTTGCAGGCGACCCTGTCGAACGGCAAGCGCGCGGATTGCCTGATCCATCTGCCGAACCCGCCGGGGCCGATTGTCATTGATGCGAAATTCCCGCTGGATGCTTACGAGGCGCTGCGCCGGGCGACGACGGATTTCGAAACCAACGAGGCCGCCAAGGCGATGCGGATCGCGGTGCGCAAGCACATCAAGGATATCTCCGAGAAATATCTGATCGAAGGCGAAACTGCTGACGGGGCGATCATGTTCCTGCCGTCCGAGGCGGTCTATGCCGAACTGCACGCCAATTTCCCCGAGCTGGTGCGCGATGGCTTTGCAGCGCGGGTGTGGATCGTGTCACCGACCACCTGCATGGCGACGCTGCACACGATGCGGGCGATCCTCAAGGACGCGCGGATGCGGGAACAGGCCGGGGCGATCCGCAAGACGCTGCGCCTGTTGCATCGCGATGTGGAAATCGTGGTCGAACGGGTGGGCAAGCTGGACACTCATTTCCGGCAGGCCCGCGAAGATGTCGAAGGTTTGGGCATCGCCGCTGAACGCGCTGGAAAACGCGCGGCCAGGCTGGACAATTTCGACTTTGAAGAACTGGCCCCCGACGCGGTGGCACAGGTGGTGCCGCTGCCGAAACGCGACTAGGGATGCGTGTGCCCTCTTGTCTCGGGGGCATATTAGCGCGACAGTATTTTCAAGGTATCGCGGAGGCAGCCATGCTTGAGATCAGCCCACGGAAAGTCGTCCACATCATTTTTCAGGCGCGTGAAAAGAACTGGGCCGAGGCCGAGTTGCACGCCTTTATCGACGCGCTGAACGAGGATGAACAAGCCAGCCTTGTCGCCATCGCCTGGATCGGCCGCGAGACTTACGAGCCCGAGGATCTGGAAGAGGCCATCGAGATGGCCAAGATGGAGGCCACGACCCCCACCGCCGATTACCTGACCGGAATGCCGCTGTTGCCGGATTACCTTGAGGACGGTCTGGAGCGTCTGGGCGTCGATGTCACTGACGAGGAAGAAGATTTCCTCTGACGCTTAGCCCATGCGCTCGGACGCATAGCTGCCGGGGCTGGCCGGGAACACCACGGTCTTGTTGCCGTTCAGGAACACCCGGTAATGGATATGGGCGTGAATCGCCCGCGCCAGAACCTGACTTTCAACATCGCGGCCAAGGCTGACATAGTCCTCGGGGCTTTGGGCATGGGTGACGCGCACGGTGTCCTGTTCGATGATCGGGCCTTCGTCCAGATCGGCGGTCACGTAATGCGACGTCGCCCCGATCAGTTTCACCCCGCGCTGGAACGCCTGCTTATAGGGATTGGCGCCCTTGAACGACGGCAGGAACGAGTGGTGGATATTGATGATCCGCCCCGACATCTTCTGGCACATCTCGTCGGACAGCACCTGCATATAGCGGGCCAGCACGATCAGTTCGGCGCCGGTTTCCTCGACGATCGCCAGTTGCTGGGCCTCGGCCTGAGGTTTGTTCTCTTTCGTGACCTTGACATAGTGGAACGGGATATCGTGGTTCACCACGACCTTCTGATAGTCCAGATGGTTCGCGATCACCCCGACGATATCAATCGGCAGCGCCCCGATCCGCCAGCGATACAGCAGGTCATTCAGGCAATGGCCAAAGCGCGACACCATGATGATGACCTTCATCTTTTTCGCCTCGTCGTGAAAGGCGTAGTCCATGGTGAACTTGCTGGCGATGGTCTCGAACGCCGAGGTCAGCTCGGCGATGCTGCGGCCCAGTTCGCTGCGAAAGCTGATGCGCATGAAAAAGTTGCTGGTTTCCTGATCGTCGAATTGCGCGCTGTCTGTGATGTTGCAGCCCTGATCGGCCAGAAAGGCGGAAATCGCGGCAACGATCCCGCGCGAGGTGGGGCATTTGACGGTCAGGGCGAAGGTGCTCATCGGGGCGTCCAAAGTCAGGAAATTCAATCAGTTTGGCGTTTAAGGGATAAATGAATTTTTCGCCAGCAGAACCCGTCATTTCACCTATAGGCTGTATTCGATCATCGGAAATCAAATATTCCGATAGTTGAATGTTGCTCTGGAGGCACAGACATATAATGTTTGCCGAATGCGTGTTTGAACACAGTGACAAGCGGGCCAATCCGAGGTGCCATTCACCACGATGCAGTCATGACATGATGCATAGGACGCGCGGGTTGAGAGAAAACGCGCTGGAAAAGGGCCTGACTACAGGCCCGCGTTTCAACGAGTGATTTGTTTTCGGGTTTGTATTCTCAGGAGACTCCTATGACCAAACGTATCCGCCTTTTGGCTGGTGTGGCGCCTATTGCGCTAACTGTTTTCATGTCGCACGTGGCCACCGCGGGCGAGATTTCGGGATTTAACGGCGTCAGTGGCGACGGTTATATCTTTTCCGACCCCGACGAAGGCGTTCTGCCTCCGGGGATCAAGGCGGTCACGAATGAAATCAATAACGATGACTATGCCTCGGAGAACGGCTTTGCCCCGGCCCCCGAAGAAGGCGAGACCTATAACTGCCTGATGTCGAATAATGACCTGACCTGCGATGCCGAGCCGGGTCTGGGCAAGCGGGTCAAGATGAACTGGACCGGCGCCGGGCCGATGGATCTGTCGTTTGCGACGACGGCGACCGGCGGCACCACCGAATATTTTACCTATGGCAAGGTCACCAACCGCACCGGCGCGCGGGTGATGGGCTTTGAGATCAGCCTTGGCACCGGCACTGGCGATGATTTTGTCGGCATCGACGAAGAAACCGGCGTGGCGTTCGACCAGTTGGTCGAACTGTCCGAAAAAGCCGAAGAATGGCCCGGCCTTGGTGGTGAAACCGAAGGTCAGGACCCGTTGCAGCGCAGCTTTTTCCCCGACGGCCTGTTTGGGGATGGCGGTCAGGAAGGCACGATCGGCTTTTTCAGTGATGACTCCGCTGGCTTCGTGGTGATTCAGCAAGACGACGGCACCCTGACCACTGGTGTGCTGTTCAACGACGATCATCTGGACCTGTTCGGCGATGGCCTGTTGGATCGCGGCCAGATCCCGGATGGCTATTTCTGGGATTTCGATGCCGACGACGCCACCGAGGACGCGCTGATTGCATGGTACAACACCGGCGACGCCGAATGGCAGTATGGCAATCTGGCCTCGGCCGAAGAGCTGGACGCTGCGCTTGCCGGTCTGGCCGATGCCCTGGGCGTCGAGGTCGGTGATCTGGCCTATGCGCCCGGCGCGGAAATTCCGGCGGATATTCTGGCCCTGATGGAAGCGGACGGCGCCTTTGAAGTCGTCGCGATCGAAGACCTGTCCAACCTGAACCTGAACTTCTCGCTGGACGTGTCCGATATCGAAGTCGGCGGCTTTACCCTGCGCCTGACCCCGGAGTTCGCGGATATCGTGACGCTGGCCGGCACCGACTATCAATTCGCGGTCGCCGGTAGTCTGGATGCCGCGAACATTCCCTATCTGGCTGCGGACGAAGGCTATCTGACCCTGATCGACGAGATCCTTGCGCTGTCGACACTGGCCGAACAACAGCAGGCGCTTGAGCGCGTCGGCTATAGCTTCCTTGGCGCCTATGCCGGGCTTGGCAGCCAGATCGCTGGCGGGCAATTGTCGAACCTGATGGCAGGCGGCGTCGTGACCGGCGGCACGGAACAAGTGACGCAAGCCTCGGCCAACCGTTGGGAAATGGCGAAAGGTCTGACCGGGTTTGCCGTGGTTTCGGGGGGGAACGGTCAGGTTGACCGCACCGCGAATAACATCGGCTATAACCTGTCAAATGTCGCAATTTCCGCAGGGATCGAGACTGAGTCCGGCCTTGGTGCGATGATCGGCTATTCGGACGCGACAGCGAAAATCGACGACGGGCGGGGCAGCCTTGCCGCAGATGGCGCCGCCGTTGCGGTGTTCCGGCGTGGCGCGCTGGGCGCGTCCGGGCGTTACCTTGCGACCATCGGCTATCAGGACCTGTCCTTTGACAGCAGCCGCACGATCGAGGTCGCCTCGGTCAGCGAAGTCGCCACCGCATCGCCTGCGGGCAGCACATTGTTTGCCTCGTTCCAGGCCGACTGGCAAATGCAGCGCGGCGCGGTGTCGTTCGGCCCGATGTTCGGGTTCGATTATTACCGGACCGATGTCGAGGCCTTCACCGAAACCGGGGCGAGCATCTATAACATCTCGGTTGGGCATCAGGTCTATGAAAGCACCGTCGCGCTGTTGGGCGTCATGGGCAGCTATGACACCGCCGGGGCGCTGAAACCCTATGGTCATCTGGGCTATGCGGTGCGGAACGGCGACGGCGCCGCGATCTCGACCGAATTCGGCGGCTTGCTGCCGGGTGTGACGCCGGTAGACGGGGCCTCGGACGGTTGGGTCGATGTCGGCATCGGCTTTAGCGCGGTTCTGGGCAGCGGCGGCAGCACGAGCACATCGCTGAACGCTGCCTATCACGGCATGATCGGCAACAGTTTCGCCAACCACCAGGCGACATTGTCCCTGACCTATCGGTTCTAAGCATCGAAGGGGGGCCGCGCGCCCCCCTTTTTACGTCGTATTTTACCGGTTAAGCGCCTGTTCACCGGTCATCCGCTAGGACTGAAGGCGGGTGAATACGAGGTGGTGAAATGGGCGTAAGTCAAAACGCGCCAGTCATCATCAAGCGGAAAAAGGTTGTGGCCGGCGACGGTCACCATGGTGGGGCATGGAAAGTGGCGTATGCCGACTTTGTCACTGCCATGATGGCCTTTTTCATGCTGATGTGGCTGTTGAACGCGACGACGGAAAAGCAACGCAAGGGGATTGCGGATTACTTTAATCCGACGATCCCGGTGAACCGGATTTCGGGCGGGGGCGAAGGCGCCTTTGGCGGCGAAAGTATCTTTTCCGAGGAAATTCTGGCACAGACCGGCAGTGGCGGCACGGATCGTCACGCGTCCGAGCACCGACAGGCGCGCGGCCAGAATGGCGTCGATGTATCTGACGCAAAATCCGATCCGGCGGAAAGCGCCGCCATGCTTGAGCGCGTCGATCAGATGCTACGCGCCCGCGGTGGTGAAAGCATGGTCGCCAATAATGCGCTGCGCCATATCGTGACTCGCGTCACCGACGAAGGGCTGATCGTCGAACTGTTCGACCGCCCCGGCAGCCCGCTGTTCGACGAAGGCACCGACCGGCCCAGCGCGGTCACGGGCGAGCTGATCAAGGTCATCGCCGAGGTGTTCGCGCTGGTCGAAAACCGGCTGGCAATCGGCGCGCACAGCCGGGCGCATCCGGTGGTTCTGGCGCAGGATCCGGCATGGGATCTGACCACGCGCCGGGCGCAGGTGATGCGCAAACTGATCGAGGCGGCCGGGCTGGATGCCGATCGGATCAAGCGGGTGACAGGTTATGGCGACAAGACGCTTTTGACCCGCGATCCGATGTCGGTGCGCAACAACCGGGTCGAGTTGATCCTGCTGCGCTCGGACCGCTGAGGGCAAAATCGTTCGAATTTTATCTGTTATCTCGCTGTTAAGGCGCGCGCTGTAACGCTGGACCCGACCAGGAGTCGAAGCTGCAGAAAGGCGCTGACCATGACTATTTCCTCCTCGCTGAATGCCGGGGTTGCCGGGCTGAATGCCAATGCGACCAAACTGGCGACGATTTCCGACAACATCTCGAACTCGTCGACCTATGGCTACAAACGGTCGGATACTGAATTTCATTCGATGGTGATTGATGGCTCGGGCAGCTATGCCGCTGGTGGCGTGCGCACCACGACCCACCGCCTGATCGACGAAAGCGGGCCGCTGATTTCAACCAGCAACCCCACCGATATCGCGATCTCGGGGCGCGGCATGATCCCGGTCACTGACTCGGCCTCGCTGCACAGCGATGGCGCGATGCCGATGTATCTGATGACGACTGGCTCGTTCTACCCGGATGAAACCGGGGTGCTGACCACCAGCACCGGCATGGTGCTGATGGGCTGGCCGGCTGAGGCCGATGGCAACGTCCCCACCTATCCGCGCGATACGGTCGATGGGTTGGAGCCGGTGCAGATCGATGTCAACCAATTCGCAGGGGATCCGACCACGCGGATCGAACTTGGCGTCAACCTGCCCGCCACCGCGACCGAGGCCGGGGCCAATGGCGATACGCTGGACCTGTCGATCGAATATTTCGGCAACCTTGGCACTTCGGAAACCCTGACCGTCAGCTTTTCCCCGACCGTGCCCGCAACCGGAACCTCGAATGAATGGACGATGGTGATCACCGACTCGGCCTCGGACAATGCGGTGGTTGGCGAATACGTTCTGGCTTTTGACGATTCACGCTCGGATGGCGGCACGCTGGCCTCGGTGACGACGATTTCGGGCGGCACCTATGACGACACCACCGGCGCGCTGACGGTGGACGTGGCGGGCGGCCCGCTGGAAGTCACCATCGGCAGCCTTGGCGATCCGTTCGGCCTGACGCAACTGTCCGACAGTTTCGCACCGACGTCGATCACCAAGAACGGCTCGCCTGTGGGCAATCTGACCTCGGTTGAGATTGATGAAAACGGCTTTGTCCATGCGATCTATGACACCGGATTCACCAAGACGATCTATCAAATCCCGCTGGTCGACGTGCCAAATCCGAACGGGCTGATTTCCCTGTCCAATCAGGCCTATCAGGTTTCGCCCGACAGCGGCGCGTTCTTTCTGTGGGACGCGGGCGATGGCCCTACCGGCAGTATCGTCGGCTATGCCCGCGAGGAATCCGCCACCGACGTTGCCGCCGAATTGACCCAGCTGATTCAGACCCAGCGGGCCTATTCGTCGAACGCCAAAATCATCCAGACCGTGGATGAGATGCTGCAGGAAACCACGAATATCAAACGCTGATAAAGCGGCGAGGAGCCGACCATGTCGATTTCGGGGTCTCTGTCCAATGCGCTATCGGGGCTGACCGCTGCCGCGCGCGCCGCCGATGTGGTGTCGTCGAACGTGGCGAACGCGCTGACGCCGGGCTATGGCCGTCGCGAGCTGGAACTGTCCGCCCGGTCGATTGCCGGCGTCGGCGCCGGGGTCAAGGTCGATGGGGTCAGCCGCGATGTCGATCAGTTGGTTCTGGCCGACCGCCGGTTGGCCGATGCCGGCGCGGCCGAGGCTGAGCAATACGCCGCCTTCTATCTGAAACTCGAAGACGCGATTGGCCTGCCCGGCGATCTCAATTCACTGAACGGACGGATCGCCGCGCTTGAGGCCGCCCTGACCGAGGCCGCCAGCCGTCCCGATTCAGACGCGCGGCTGCAAGCGACCGTCGATGCCGCTGATGCGCTGGCGATGAAATTCAACGCCACCTCGGACGCGATCCAAAGCCTGCGCAAGGACGCCGATACCAGCATTGCCCAACAGGTTGATCTGCTGAACGACCGTCTGACGAAAATTGCCGATCTGAATGCTCAGATCCGCCGTCATCAGGGGGCCGGACATGAAACCGCAGCCCTGATCGACCAGCGGCAGGCCCTTGTCGATGACATTGCCGAGATTGTGCCGCTCAGGGTGGTTGGCCGCGATTTCGGCGAGATCGCGATTTACACGCAATCCGGCGCGACGCTTCTGGACGGCAAGGCCTCGCAGATCGGCTTTACCCAAACCGGCACCATCGTGCCCGAGATGACCTATTCCGGCGGCGCCCTGTCCGGCCTGACCATCAACGGCCGCGAGGTGAATACCGGCGCCGGATATTCGCCGATTTCAGGCGGGCGTCTGGCGGCGCTGTTTCATCAGCGCGACGATCTGGCACAACAGGCACAGACCAGCCTGGATGCGTTGGCCCGCGATCTGGCGGAACGGTTTCAGTCGCCCTTGGTCGATCCGACATTGGCTTTGGGTGATCCGGGCTTGTTCACGGACGAAGGCGGCGCGGTTCTGGCCGCGAATGAAATCGGACTGTCGGCGCGCCTGTCGTTGAACGCACTGGTCGATCCGGGGCAACCGGGCGGGGCGGCGTGGCGGATGCGCGACGGGTTGGGCGCGACGGCCGTGGGGCTGTCCGGCGACGCAACGGTGTTGAATGCGCTGGCGCAAACCCTGTCTCAGGCCCGGATACCCGCGTCGGGTCAGTTCGGCGGCGCTGCGCGGTCAGCATCCGGCTTGGCGTCAGAATTCCTGTCGGTCGTATCCGCCGCGCGCCAAAGTGCCGAAGCCGACCACAGTTTCACCCGCGCCAAGGCCGACACATTGCTTGCCGCGCAATTGGCCGATGGCGTCGATACCGACGCCGAATTGCAGCGATTGTTGTTGATCGAAAAAGCCTATGCCGCGAACGCGAAGGTGATCCAGACCGTCGACGACCTGCTTGATAACATGCTGAGGCTGTAACCATGAGCGCACTGACATTCGGTGATCAGGCCCACACGATGATGCTGACCCGCCACAATTTCAGCCTGAAAACCTCAATGTCGACGGTGCTGAACGAGGTGGCCTCGGGGCAGGTGGCCGATCAGGGCAAACACCTGTCCGGCGATTTCGTCCCGCTGGCCGCGCTGGATCGCAGTCTGACCTTGCTGAACGCCTATGACATGGCTGCGGCGGAATCGGCGGTGATGACCGAGGTCATGCAGACCGCATTGAACAGCATCGCCGACGCATCGGGCCAATTGGTGCCCGCGCTGGTGCTGGCGGGCGGCGCGCCCGAGACGACGCTGTTGCGTTCGACCGGTGGCGATGCGCGCGAGAAATTGGAGCAGGCGATTTCGGGGCTGAATGTCTCAGGTGCCGGGCGCAGGCTGTTTGCCGGCGCGGCGACCGATGGCGCGGCGATGGCCCCGACGCAGGTGATGATGGACGCGCTGACGTCGGCGGTCGCGGGGTTGAGCACAGCGGATCAGGTGATCGCCGCCGTTGCCGACTGGTTCGACACGCCGGGCGGCGGCTTTGACACGTTGGCCTATCTGGGTGCCGATGTGCCAATGGGGCCAGTGCGTTTGGCCGAGGGGCAAACATTGGACCTAACCGTCACCGCCGCCGATCCGGCCTTGCGCGACGTGCTGCGCGGGCTGGCCACGGCGGCGCTGCTGTCGGATGAGTCGGTTCTTCTGAACGATGTTCCGGAACGCGCGGCGCTGGCCCTGAAAACCGGCGAGCTGTTGCTGTCTGCTGACGGTCCTCTGGCAACACTGGAGGCGCGGGTCGGCGTGACCCAAAACCGGATCGAGACGCTGCAAACCGAAAACGCGGCGCAACGGTCGGTGCTTCAGATCGCCCGAAACGCGCTGATCGCGGCGGACCCCTATGAAAACGCGACCCAGCTTGAGGCCGTGCAATCGCAACTCGAGATGCTTTATTCCCTTACCGCGCGCCTGTCGCGCCTCAGCCTTGCGGATTACCTGACATGACCCGGTTTCTGATATCTTCTCTGCTTTGGCTGATGCTGGCCGTCAGTGCGGGCGCCTCACCGATCCGCATCAAGGATCTGGTCGAATTTGACGGGGTGCGTGGCAACGATCTGGTTGGATACGGTCTGGTCGTCGGGCTGAACGGCACAGGCGACGGGCTGCGCAATGCGCCCTTTACAGAAGAAATCATGTCCAATCTGTTAGAGCGGCTTGGCGTGAACGTCGCCGGTGAACAGTTCCGCCCGAAAAACGTGGCAGCGGTGTTTGTGACCGCGACATTGCCGCCGTTTTCCCGCGCCGGATCGCAGATCGACGTGACCGTCTCGGCGATCGGCGACGCCAAAAGCCTTCTGGGCGGCACGCTGATCATGACGCCGCTGACGGCGGCGGATGGTCAGATTTACGCGGTCGGGCAGGGAACGGTCATCGCGGGCGGTGCCTCGGTTGACGGCGCGGCGGCCAGCGTGGTTCAAGGCGTGCCGACCGCCGGGGTCATCCCCTCGGGCGCGCGGGTCGAGCGTGAGATCGAGTTCGAGTTTTCCTCGCTGTCGCGGCTGCGGCTTGCCCTTCGAAACCCGGATTTTACCACCGCCGAACGCATTGAGCGCGGGATCAACGCGGATTTCGGTCGCCCCGTCGCCCGGATGCTGGATGCGGGCACAGTCGATCTGGATATTGCTGCGACGCGGATGCGCTCGCCCGCGCATGTTTTGGGGCGGCTTGAGAACATCCTGATCGAACCTCAGCGCAAGGCCCGTGTCGTCGTCGATCAGCGCTCGGGGACAATTGTCATGGGCGACGATGTGCGGATTTCGCGGGTGGCCGTCAGTCAGGGCGGCCTGACCCTGCGGATCGAAGAGGCACCGATGGTGGTTCAGCCCAACCCGTTCGCGCCCGGCGAAACCGTGGTCATTCCGCGGACCGGCGCGTCAATCAGCGAAAAGCCCGGCATCGGCCTGGCCGAGGTGGCCGATGGCACCAACCTGTCCGAGGTGATCGCCGGGTTGAACGCGCTGGGCGTGTCCCCGCGCGACATGATCGACATCCTGAAAAGCATCAAGGCAGCGGGCGCGCTGCACGCGGAATTTCTGGTGCGTTAGACGATCAGAAATACCCGCGGACCAGTGCCTCGGACAGCAAGGTCCACCCGTCAGCCACCACAAAGAATGCCAGTTTGAACGGCATCGACACCACCGCGGGCGGCACCATCATCATGCCCATCGACATCAGCACCGCCGCGACCACCAGATCGATGATCAGGAAAGGCAGATAGATCAGGAAGCCGATTTCAAAGGCCCGGCTGATCTCGCTCAGCAGAAAAGACGGCACCAGCACCGAAAGCGGTGCGTCGGCCGACAGGTCTGCGGGCGCGTCGGGGCGCAGAGATTGCAGCGACAGGAATGTGTCGGGCGCGGTGCGGGCAGCCATGAAACTGCGAAACGGTGCAAGGCCGGCGTCGATGGCTTCGGGCACAGTGATGGCGTTATTGGTCAGCGGCTCGACCGCGTCGGTCCAGGCTTGCGAGAACGTCGGCTCCATCACGAAATAGGTCAGGAACAGCGCCAGGCTGATGATCAGCATGTTCGGCGGCGATTGCTGCAGGCCGATCGCCTGTCGCAGGATCGCCAGAACCGTCACGATGAATGGAAAACAGGTCAGCATGATCGCCAGTCCGGGCACCAGACTCAGCACCGTCAGCAACGCGATCATCTGAACGCTGCGGCCGGCAAGCGATGCGTTATCGCCCAGCGACAGCGTGATTTCTTGCGCCAAAGCGGGGTGGCTGATCGCGCACAGGCCGATGGCGGTGACGAGGAAAAGCGCGCGCCGCATGGTTACAGGCTGGTTTTCATATCGGCGACCTCGGTCAGGCGCACGGCAAGCTGACCAGCCTGATCGCCGTCAAGTTCCTGCAATTCGCCGCGCGCGATCAGGCGCTTGCCGATATACAGCTCGACCGGGTCCTCGATCCGCCGATCCAATGGCAGAACGGCGCCTTGCGACAGGGTCAGCATCTCGCGCACCAGAGGCCGTGCGGTGCCGACCGAGATCATGATTTCCAACGGGATTTGGCCAAGCGGGTTTTCGGGGCTATCCATGCCGTGTCACCTGTTCCTGAGAGGTTGAAAGAAACGCTGAAACTGCGGCGCGAATGCCGCTTAGAACCGCGTCCTGATCCAGTTGGCATTCGCCCTTTGCGCCGCGCAGATAGGCCTGTCCGGGGCCAAGGCTGGGCTCGTCGATAATGGTCAGCGGCAGGCCCGGATCCGGGGGCATCACCTTTTCCAAGGCGGCGCGGTTGTCGGGGTTCACCACCAGTTCGATCGCCGCGTCGGCGGCGGTTCCGGCAATGGTTCGCACTTGCTCCAGAACGGTCTGGGCAAAGTGGTCGCGGGCGATTTCCGGCAAGACCTTTTCGGCCATCAATTCCAGCAGCGGCCCGATGGCGGATAATACATGCGCGCGGGCCTCGTGATAGCTGAAGGAAAGATCCTGTAGAGAGCGGGCGAAATCCGCGCCGATGCGGGTTTGGTTGGCAGCCTCGGCGCCCGCGGCATCGTCCCAGCCGGCTTTGTAGCCTTCCTCATAAGCGCCCAGCCGGGCGGTTTCGGACAGCAACGCAGTGTTTTGCGGGTCCGGGATTTGCGGCACGGGCGAGAAATCTTCGTAGCTTAGAAGTTTCGACATCAGGCGGTTTCCTCTTCGTCTTCCATCCAGTGACGTAGAATTTGAATGGTTTCTTCGCGCCGGTCCTCGATCATCTGACGCAGGCGTTCAACCGGGTCGGCGGCGGGCAGGGCAAGCGGCGGTTCGGGCGTGGCGCGTGGCGCGGCGGCGTCATTCACCGCCGTGTCGGGAAGAATGCCGTCATCCAGTGCCCCGCTGAGGGCGGACGCAGGGGCGGGCAGGCCGGCAATAGCCGGTGCCGCGCGGCCCAACAACAACGGTCGCAGCACGAACACCCCCAGCACCAGCGCGGTCAGCGCCAGAACGCCCAGTTGCGCCAATAGCATCGGGTCAAGCCGGTCGATCAGCGACGCTGCGGCCACGGTCCCCAATTCCGGGATGGGTTCGAATGGCATCGAGCGCAGGGTGATCACGTCACCCCGCGCCGCGTCAAATCCGACGGCCG
>NZ_JBFHDW010000022.1:0-15108 GCF_041584535.1 Actibacterium sp.
ATCGTGCCACCGGCGTGAGCCGGATAGTTGTCGTTGATCAGATACTGATTTCCGATAATGCCAACGATAGGGCGCGTCATGTTCGTCCTCTTGATCCTCTGTGACGAACATATAGGCATTCTTGGGCCGGGTGAAGAGTCCCGGCGATGCACAAGCCCTGTGCGCAGGGCCTGTGCCTGTTTTTCACGCTCAGGCGTCGCCGACCAGATTGACCGCCGCGATGCCGGCCAGCCCGGCCTTGGCGTCATTGTCCGACGTGTCGCCCGATACGCCAACGCCGCCGACGACCTTGCCCTTTTTGTCGCGCACCAGAATGCCACCCGGAACCGGCACCAGCTTGCCATCGAAAGCGCCATTGAGGGCGGTGATGAAATAGCCTTGCGCCTCGGCGCGGGCCATCATCGCCGACCCGGTCATGCCCATCATCACCGCGCCACTGGCCTTGCCATTGGCGACGGCAAACCGGCCCGGAGGCGTGCCGTCTTCGCGCTCGAACGCGATGACGTGGCCGCCATCATCGACCACCACCACCGCCAGCGGTTTCAGCTCCATCTGGTGGCCGGTCTCCAGCGTCTTGCGGATGATGGTGCGCGCCTTGCGCAGGGAAATGCTTGCCATGGGATCCTCCTCAGGAATGCGCTTTCAACTCACGACGCCGGGCATGCAGCACCGGCTCGGTATAGCCCGAGGGCTGTTCGCGGCCCCGGAACACCAGATCGCAGGCGGCCTGAAAGGCCACCCCGTCAAAACCGGGCGCCATCGGCCGATAGGCGGGATCGCCGGCATTCTGGCCATCGACCACCGCCGCCATGCGCCGCATCGCCGCCAGAACCGTTTGTTCGTCGACAACCCCGTGATACAGCCAATTGGCCAAGGCCTGAGAACTGATCCGGCAGGTGGCGCGGTCTTCCATCAGGCCGACATCGTGAATGTCGGGCACCTTGGAACAGCCCACGCCCTGATCGACCCAGCGCACCACATAGCCCAGAATGCCCTGGGCGTTGTTTTCGATTTCCTCGCGGATTTCGTCGTCGCTCCAGTTGACGCCGCGCGCGACCGGGATCGTCAGCAGATCATCCAGCGTGCCGCGTGCGCCACCGGCGGCGATCTCGTCCTGACGGGCCATCACATCGACCTGATGGTAATGTGTGGCATGCAGGGTCGCCGCCGTCGGGCTGGGCACCCATGCACAGGTCGCCCCGGCCTTGGGGTGACCGATCTTGGCGGCCAGCATGTCGGCCATCAGATCGGGCATGGCCCACATGCCCTTGCCGATCTGCGCCCGGCCCTTCAGCCCGCAGGCCAGACCGATATCGACGTTGCGATCCTCATACGAAGCGATCCACGGCTGCGATTTCATCTCGCCTTTGCGGATCATCGGGCCAGCCTCCATCGCGGTGTGGATTTCGTCGCCGGTGCGATCGAGGAAGCCGGTGTTGATGAACGCCACCCGGTGCGACGCGGCGCGGATACATTCCTTGAGATTGGCGCTGGTGCGGCGTTCTTCGTCCATGATGCCCAGCTTGACGGTATAGCGCGGCAAGCCCAGCGCGTTTTCGACATAGCTGAAAATCTCGTCAGCAAAGGCAACCTCTTCGGGGCCGTGCATCTTGGGTTTCACCACATAGACCGAGCCAGTGACCGAATTGCGCGGGCCGCCCGATTTCTGCAGGTCATGTATGGCGATCAGGGTGGTGATCATCGCATCCATCAGGCCTTCGCCCACCTCGGCGCCATCGGCATCCAGAATGCCCGGGTTGGTCATCAGGTGACCGACATTGCGCACCAGCATCAGCGCCCGGCCCTTCAGGTTGGCCGAGGTGCCATCGGCGGCGGTATAGGCGATGTCGTCATTCAGCGCCCGCACGAAGGTCTTGCCGCCCTTGGCGACCTCTTCGGTCAGGTTGCCCTGCATCAGGCCCAGCCAGTTGGCATAGGCGATGACCTTGTCGGCGCCATCGACAGCGGCGACCGAATCTTCGCAATCCATGATCGACGACAGGGCCGATTCAAGAATCACATCGCTGATATGCGCCGGGTCCGAGGCACCGACCGGGGTGCTGGAATCGATGACGATCCGAATATGCAGCGCGTTGTTGCGCAGGATGATTTCCTTAGGGTGATGCGCATCGCCGACATGGCCGACGAACTGATCCGGGTCGGCCAAAGCCGCGCCATGCAGCGCGCCGCTTGCCACGCCCAGACCGGCAACATCGGCCCACGAGCCCGCTGCCAGCGGCGCCGCCTGATCCAGAAACGCCTTGGCCCATGCCACGACCCGCGCGCCGCGCGCTGGATCATAGCCGCCGCCCGCAGGCAGATCGCCCAGCGCATCGGTGCCATAAAGGGCGTCATAAAGGCTGCCCCAGCGGGCATTGGCCGCGTTCAGCGCATAGCGGGCGTTCATGATCGGCACCACCAGCTGCGGTCCCGGCTGGCTGGCGATCTCGGGATCGGTGGGGCCGGTCTCGATGGTGAAATCCGGGCCTTCGGGCAGCAGATAGCCGATCTCGCGCAGGAAGGCCTGATAGGTGGCGGCGTCCACCTCTTGCCCGCGATGCGTGATGTGCCACGCGTCGATCCGTTCCTGCAGATCGTCGCGCCGCGCCAACAGCGCCGCGTTTTTCGGTCCCATCGTGGCGATCAGCCCGGCCATGCCGTTCCAGAACCGATCCGCGTCAATCCCGGTGCCCGGCAGCGCCGCGGCCTCGATGAATTCCGCAAGACCTGCATCGACATTCAGCCCGGCCCGCTCAACCCGCTTGTCCATCCGTCGGTTCTCCGTTTTGTCTGAGCAATCTGCGTCTAGGTGTAAGAAAATCAAACGCTGCCGTAAAGTGACTGGATAGATTCTTTTACCAATTTTGCACGAAGCTCTTTCATCTCAGCCCAAATAAACCGCATTGCCCGCGCTTGTGTGTCCCGCGACCCGCGCCTAGGTTTCGCGCAACAGGCAACAGGAGTCTCCCCATGAGCGAAAGCGCGGCCCAGACCATTCTGCTCAGCGATTACACCCCGTTCGGATGGCGGATCGAAAAGGTCGAACTGACCTTTACCCTGTCGCCCAAGGCCACCCGCGTGACCTCGCGCCTGCGGTTCGTTCCCAATCCCGATGCGCCGAAACAGGTGTTTTTCCTGCATGGCGAACAGCTGAGCCTGATCCGGGCCGCGATTGATGGCCAGACGGTCTCGCCTGAAATCACCGACACCGGCCTGACCTGCGCCGTGCCCGATGGCCCGTTCACATGGGAATCCGAGGTCGAGATCGCCCCGGCGGAAAACACAGCGCTGGAAGGGCTTTACATGTCGAACGGCATGTATTGCACCCAATGCGAGGCCGAGGGTTTCCGCAAGATCACCTATTACCCCGACCGCCCCGACGTGATGGCGCCGTTCAGCGTGCGGGTGGACAGCGACCTGCCGGTTCTGTTGTCGAACGGCAACCCGGCGGCCAACGGCGCGGGCTGGGCGGAATGGCACGATCCGTGGCCGAAACCGGCCTATCTGTTCGCGCTGGTCGCGGGCGATCTGGTGGCGAAAACCGGCGCGTTCACAACGGCTTCTGGCAAGAAGGTCACGTTGAATATCTGGGTCCGCCCCGGCGATCAGGACAAATGCGACTATGCGCTGGACGCGCTGGAACGGTCGATGAAATGGGACGAGGACGTCTACGGCCGCGAATACGATCTGGACGTGTTCAACATCGTTGCCGTTGATGATTTCAACATGGGCGCGATGGAGAACAAGGGGCTGAATATCTTCAACTCGAAATATGTTCTGGCCAGCCCCGAAACCGCCACCGACGACGATTTCGCCCGGATCGAAGCGATCATCGCGCACGAGTATTTCCACAACTGGACCGGCAACCGCATCACCTGCCGCGACTGGTTCCAGCTGTGCCTGAAAGAGGGGCTGACCGTGTTCCGCGATCAGCAATTCTCGGGCGATATGCGCAGCCACCCGGTCAAGCGGATCGAGGACGTGCTGATGCTGCGCGCCCGCCAGTTCCGCGAGGACAACGGCCCGCTGGCGCATCCGGTGCGGCCCGAAAGCTATGTCGAGATCAACAATTTCTACACCGCCACCGTCTATGAAAAAGGCGCCGAGGTGATCGGGATGCTGAAACGGTTGGTTGGCGATGACGGCTATGCCCGGGCGCTGGACCTGTATTTCCAACGCCACGACGGCGACGCCGCCACGATCGAGGATTGGCTGAAGGTGTTCGAGGACGCGACGGGCCGCGATCTGAGCCAGTTCAAGCGCTGGTATGCCCAGCCCGGCACGCCGCGGCTCAGCTTTACAGATAACTTTAACAATGGCCGGTATGAAATTAATTTCAAACAGGAAAACCAGAATAGAAAGTCGTTCCCGACCAAGCAGCCGCAGGTGATCCCGATTGCTTTGGGCCTGTTGAACCCCAATGGTGACGAGGTGCTGCCGACCACCGTGCTTGAGATGACCGAGGCCACGCAAAGCTTTGCCTTTGACGGGCTGGCAGCGCGACCCATACCGTCGATCCTGCGCGGGTTTTCGGCGCCGGTGATCCTTGACCACGACGCCAGCGCCGATCAGCGCGCCTTTCTGCTGGCGCATGACACCGATCCGTTCAACCGGTGGGAGGCCGGACGCGCCCTGTCCAAGGATGTGCTGGTGCGGATGGTGCTGCGCGGCGAGTCCCCGGACCCGGCCTATCTGGAAGGTCTGGCCGAAGTCCTGCGCGACAATGCGCTGGACCCGGCCTATCGGGCGCTGGTGCTGCGCCTGCCGTCCGAGGATGACATCGCACAAGCGCTGGCCGATCAGGGCCATGTCCCCGATCCGCTGGCGATCTACCGCGCCGCGCAAACCCTGCGCCACGCCATTGCCGCGCATCTGAAGGACCGGCTTGAGCTGCTCTATGCCGATCTTCTGTGCCCCGGCCCCTATTCGCCCGAGGCCACCGATGCCGGCCGCCGGTCGCTGCGGCTGACGGCGCTGGGGCTGCTCAGCCGGCTGGATGGCGGCGCGCGGGCGGCGGCGCATTACGCGGCGGCTGACAATATGACCGACCAGCAAGGCGCGCTGACCGCGCTGCTGGCGATCGGCGCCGGTGACGCGCAGGTGGCGGCGTTTTATGACCAGTGGCAGGACGATCGTCTGGTGATGGACAAATGGTTCATGCTGCAGGCCGGACTGACCCCGCCTGACCGCGCCGTGCGCACCGTGACCGCCCTGACCCAACATCCCGATTTCGACTGGAAGAACCCGAACCGGTTCCGCTCGGTCATCGGGGCGTTCTCGGGCAATGCTGCCGGGTTCCACGATCCCAGCGGCGCGGGCTATGATCTGGTGGCGGACTGGCTGATGAAAATGGATGCAGTGAACCCTCAGACCGCCGCCCGCATGTCGACCGCGTTCGAGACATGGCGGCGCTATGATGCCGACCGGCAGGGCCAGATCTGCGAGGCGCTGGACCGTATCCGCGCCCGACCGGGCCTGTCGCGCGACATGGGCGAAATGGTTGGCCGGATGCGCAACGGCTGATGCAAACGCTGTTGCGTCGGGCTGCGGTTTCTCGCATAACCCCGCGCCAAAGCGATCTATCCCGGCGGAGGGACCAGACATGAAGAAATTCGTTACTGCCAAGCTGCACGGGATCACCGTGACTCAGGCTGATCTGCATTATCACGGCTCGATCACCCTTGATCCCGACCATTGCGAGGCGGCGGGCATCCTGCCGATGGAATATGTCGATATCTGGAACAAGCACTCGGGCGCCCGGATCAGCACCTATGTGATCTATGGCGAGCGCGGTCAGCGGCAATGCGTGCTGAACGGCGCGGCGGCGCGGACCTGTCAGGAAGGCGATCAGGTCATCATCTGCGCCAGCGATTACCTTGAAGCCGACGCCGTCACCCGGATCGAACCCAAGGTCCTGACCTTTACCGCCGATAACCACATTGCCGAGATCCTGACCTACAAGGCGCATCGGGACGAACAGGGCCGGATGAGCTTTGAGATCCTCAAGGGCGACAAGGCGATGCCGATCCCTTATCGCGCCGAGACCTTCTGAACCGGCCTCAGCCGCGCTGGCAATAGCTTTGCTTGCTGGTCCACGCGGCGATGTCGGCCTGTTTGGCGGCAGAATGGAACGGCCCCCAATCGGCGGCAATGCCGCGACCCCCGGCCGACACGACGCCGTCCCGCGCCACGGTATGGGCGGCGATGCGCACCGCGCAGCTAAGATTCGCCTCGCCCTGTTTCAGCGCCTCGCCCGATTGCGCCACGCAGCCATAGCCGCGCGCGGTGGCCGGGGCGATCTGCACCAGCCCATACCATAACCCGCCGCCGCCGACGGCCTGCGGGTTCCATGTGCTTTCATGTTTGGCCAAGGACGAAAACAGCCCGGCCCAGAACGCCTGACGGTCGGCCTCGCCCGCGCCTTCATAGCCGGGGCAGTAGGTGTCGATATCGGCGGGCACGATTTCCGGCAGGTTGGCACCGTGAGTTTCCAGCGCCGCCAGCGTGGCACGGGTCCAGCTTTCGGCCTGATCGGCGGGGCGCGCCTGATCCCAGCGCATCGGCGGCAGGTCCGAGGTCGCGGCGCGGCTGGCCACTTCGGCCTGATCGGTCATCGCACAGCCCATCGGCAGGGCCAGCAGGACCGCAGAAAGCAAAAGAGTCTTCATCATCGCCATCGGTCACAGATCCGGGTCTGGCCCCGGCACCGCAGTCCAGTATGTTCGCAGATGCAGCATCAGGCAATTCCCCGGATTCCGCGCAGGCGGAACCTTGCCGGTGGCCGCAGGCTCTTGCCCCCTCGGCGCACCTGCCGTAGAACCCTTGCCGACCCCTGACAGGACGCGAATTCAGATGCTGGACCTCACCTATACCGCCCCCACCCCGAAAGTCATCGCCGGTGCGAAATATGACTGGGAACTTGTGATCGGCATGGAAATTCATGCGCAGGTCGCCTCGAACGCCAAATTGTTCTCGGGCGCCTCGACCACCTTCGGCGCCGAGCCGAACAGCAATGTCGCCTTTGTGGATGCGGCAATGCCGGGCATGTTGCCGGTGATCAACGAATATTGCGTCGAACAGGCGGTGCGCACCGGGCTGGGCCTGAAAGCCGAGATCAACCTGTTCTCGGCCTTTGACCGCAAGAACTATTTCTACCCCGACCTGCCGCAGGGCTATCAGATTTCGCAGCTCTATCACCCGATCGTCGGCGAAGGCGAGGTTCTGGTCGATATGGCGCCGGGCGTTGCGCGTCTGGTGCGGATCGAGCGCATCCATCTGGAACAGGACGCTGGCAAATCGATTCACGACATGGACCCGAACATGTCTTTCGTCGACCTGAACCGCACCGGCGTCGCCCTGATGGAGATCGTCAGCCGCCCCGACATCCGCGGCCCCGAAGAGGCCGCCGCCTATGTCGTCAAGCTGCGCCAGATCCTGCGCTATCTGGGCACCTGCGATGGCAACATGCAAAACGGCAACCTGCGCGCCGATGTGAACGTGTCGGTCTGCCGTCCGGGCCAATATGAGAAATATCAGGCAACTCAGGATTTCAGCCATCTGGGCACCCGCTGCGAAATCAAGAACATGAACTCGATGCGGTTCATCCAGCAGGCCATCGATTACGAGGCCCGCCGCCAGATCGCCATTCTTGAGGATGGCGGCGAGGTGGTGCAGGAAACCCGTCTTTATGACGCCGACAAGGGCGAGACCCGGTCGATGCGCAGCAAGGAAGAGGCGCATGATTATCGCTATTTCCCCTGTCCCGACCTGCTGCCGCTGGAGATCGAGCAAGCCTGGGTCGATGACATCAAGGCCAGCTTGCCGGAACTGCCGGACGAAAAGAAAGCCCGCTTTGTCACCGCGTTCGGCCTGTCGGAATATGACGCCAGCGTCCTGACCGCCGACACCGCCAACGCCGCCTATTTCGAAGCCGTGGCCGAAGGCCGCGACGGCAAGCTGGCGGCGAACTGGGTCATCAACGAATTGTTCGGCCGCCTGAAGAAAGAAGATCACGACATCGCTGAAAGCCCGGTCAGCCCGGCGCAATTGGGCGGGATCATCGAGCTGATCTCGAAAGGCGATATCAGCGGCAAGATCGCCAAGGATCTGTTCGAAATCGTCTATACCGAAGGCGGCGACCCGGCGGCGATCGTCAACGAGCGCGGCATGAAACAGGTCACCGATACCAGCGCCATCGAGGCCGCTGTCGATCAGATCATCGCCGACAACCCGGCGCAGGTCGAAAAAGCCAAGGCCAACCCGAAACTGGCCGGCTGGTTCGTCGGTCAGGTGATGAAAGCCACCGGCGGCAAGGCCAACCCGCAGGCGGTGAACGAAATCGTCGCGCGCAAACTGGGCTGACCCTGGGCCGATTCCGGCAAAGGTTGAAAAGGGGCGGACATGACGCAATATGAATACAAGGTCGTTCCGGCCCCGACCCGCGCTGAAAAGCAGCGCGGGATCAAGGGCACCTCGGCCCGGTTCGCCCATGCGATGACCACACTGTTGAACGATCTGGCGGCCGAGGGCTGGGAATATTGGCGGGCAGATACTTTGCCCTGCGAGGAACGCTCGGGCCTGACCGGCAAGACGACGCAGTTTCAGAACCTGCTGATCTTTCGCCGCGAGGTGCACGAGGTGCCGATCTGGGCCGAAGCCATGATCGCCGACGAGGATGAGGATGGCGCTTTCGCCGAGGACGACAACGAGGACGAAGGTGACGAAGCGGTCAGCGACCTGACCCTGTCCGACCCCGATCCAACCCCGACCCCGCGCACCCCCTTCCCGGAGCTGCGCCCGGCCAAAGATACAGCGGACCCGTCCAAACCGGACTGACCCCGCCCGCCCGAACCAGCGATCCGGGCCATGGTCCATCCGCCAAAGGGTGTTCCGAAAATCGGTTTTTTCCGCGGAAAAGTCTCTTTTCTGCTCAAGGCCCCTTCATTCCCGGGGCTAATGCTCTAAACTCTCACGTCCGAGTCGAAAAGGTGGCGGGTCATGTCAAAAAGAGATCCTTTCGGATTTGATATTTCTGTCTCAGCGGACAAGAAAAAGCGCACCCGCGGCAAGCGCGGGATGTCGGGGGCGTTCGAGACGTCGACCCGGAAATGCGAAATGCCGGACTGTCAGGAGCTGGGCCAGTATCGCGCGCCGAAATCGCCCGATCATCTGGATGAATACCTGTGGTTCTGTAAGGACCATGTGCGCGAATATAACCTGAAGTGGAATTTCTTTAACGGCGCCACTGAAGAGGAAATGGACGCGCAGCTGGAAAAAGACCGGCTGTGGGAACGCGAGACCAAACCCTTCGGCAAGCCATCGGAAGAACAACGCGCCTGGGCGCGGCTGGGCGTGGACGATCCGCATCAGGTGCTGGGTGCCAATGCCACCCGCAACCCCGGTCGCGGCAATGGCGGCGCCAGCACACGGCGCCTGCCCCCGACCGAACGCAAGGCGCTGGATATTCTTGAGGCCAAGGATCACTGGACCAAGGCGGAAATCCGCAAGCAATACAAATCGCTGGTCAAGGATCTGCACCCCGACATGAACGGCGGCAACCGCGCCGACGAGGACCGCTTGCAAGAGGTGGTCTGGGCCTGGGATCAGATCAAGGACAGCCGTAGCTTTCAGGCCTGAGCGGTGCCCCCCGCAGGCGTGGCACGCGGTGCAGGGGCCGGATTTTGAGTATTTTTCCCAAGAAAAAGATCAGGCCGGTTTGAACACCAGACTGACGCCGTTCAGGCAATGGCGCTTGCCGGTGGGTTTGGGGCCGTCGTCAAAGATATGGCCCAGATGGCTGCCGCAGCGGCGGCAATGGGCCTCGGTCCGGACCACAAGCAGCTTGCGGTCCCGCTTGGTTTCGATGGCATTGGGCAGCGCCTGCCAGAAGCTGGGCCAGCCGGTGCCGCTGTCGAATTTGGTGGCGGCGTCATAAAGCGGCAAATCACAGCCGCGGCAATGGAAGAGTCCCGGGCGTTTTTCGTGGTTCAGCGGGCTGGAGCCCGAAGGTTCGGTGCCTTCCTTGCGCATGACCTTGTATTCCAGCGGGCTGAGCATCGCCCGCCATTCGGCGTCGGTATAGGTGACCTCGAACGCCAGAGCCGGGGATGCGACGGTCAAAAGCGCAAGGCTTGCCGCGCCGGTCATCCAGTCTCGCCTGTTCATGCTGTGTCTCCTGTCACTGGTTGCGGTCAGGATAGGGTCAGCGGGTGCTCACTGTCATTTCACGTTCGCTTGGGCAGGCTGTGATCCGGGCGGCGCAACGGGGGGCGGCGGCACGAAGCGGCCGATCAGCACCGCCAGCAGCAGCACCGCGATCAGCGCCCCGGCCAAGATCCGCGCCCCCGAAAGCGCGGTTTTGTGGCGGGGGGTGGCCGGGAGGCCCTTGAACAGCAGTTTTTCGACCCGGCGCAGGCTTTTGCGCGGCGGCACGCGGGTTGGATAAAGCGACAGCAGTTCGGCAAAGTCGCTGTCCCAGCCCAGCACCTCGTCCCTGAGCGCCGGGATTTCCTTCATTTTATCCTCGAACGCGCGGCGCGAGGCGGCATCGCCCAGACCCAGCACATATTCGGCGGCATCGCAGGCAAGGTCTTCGGTGATCTCGGTCATGTGGTCAGCGCCTCGCGCAGGGCGCTCAGGCTTTTGCGCAGCAGCATCGGCATCAGGTCGGGCATCCGGCCCATGCGCTGTGCCAGCGTGCCGTAGCCTTCGCCGTAAGCATAGGCACGCGCGATCAGCTGGCCGTGGCCGGTGGGCAGCAGCGCCAGCGCGTCGCCGATCCGGCCTTCGGGCCACGCGACATCCTTGCGCGGTTCGGGTTCGGGCACGCCTTCGGCCTGCGCGGCGCGGATCAGGTCCAGCGCGTGATTGCGGGCGATGGTGCAGACCCAGACCCGCGGCGGATAGCCCGATTGGGCCAGACCGTCGGCATTGTGCCAGATCTTGATGAACACCTGTTCCAGCGCGGCGCGGGCGGCAAGGTCATCTTGCAGAATGGCGGTGCAAATGCCCAGAACCTGCGGCGCCAGCGCCTTCCACAGCGGGCGCAGCGCGCTGCGGTCGCCTTGGGCCAACTGCGCGATTGCCGTTTCGATTTCGGTATCTGTTTTCATTCCGGCGCTGTGCTGCGTCCCTGTTCCCGGCGCTCAGACTAGCCGCGCCCTTGCAATTGTGAAACAAAAAGCCGCAGGGGCATCGCGAAACTTTGACGCGAGGTGCTTGCCCTTGCACCCGCAGCGGATATGTTTCACTAGGACAACGCGTGCCGACAGCCCGGCACCTGCGATAGACTGGTCGAGCAAGGCGGATAGTTGAATGGATGTGAACGCAAAACCCACCGAGGAAATCTCTGTCCGCGAAGTGTTCGGGATCGACACCGACATGATCGTCAAAGGCTTCTCCGAGCGCACCGACCGTGTGCCCGATCTGGACACCACCTATAAGTTCGATCCGGACACCACGCTGGCCATTCTTGCCGGGTTCTCGCATAACCGGCGGGTGATGATTCAGGGCTATCACGGCACTGGCAAATCGACCCATATCGAACAGGTGGCCTCGCGGCTGAACTGGCCGGCGGTGCGGGTCAACCTTGACAGCCACATCAGCCGGATCGACCTGATCGGTAAGGATGCAATCAAGCTGCGCGAGGGCAAGCAGGTCACCGAGTTTCAGGAAGGCATTCTGCCCTGGGCGCTGCGCAATCCGACCGCGATCGTGTTCGACGAATATGATGCGGGCCGCGCCGACGTGATGTTCGTGATCCAGCGCGTGCTGGAGCATGACGGCAAGCTGACGCTGCTGGACCAGAACAAGATCCTGACGCCGCACCCGTATTTCCGCCTGTTCGCTACCGCCAACACCGTTGGTCTGGGCGATACGACCGGGCTTTATCACGGCACTCAGCAGATCAACCAGGCTCAGATGGACCGCTGGTCGCTGGTGGCGACACTAAACTATCTCAGCCACGATGCCGAGACCGCGATCGTGCTGGCCAAGAACCCGCTATACAACACCGAGAAAGGCCGCCGCACCATCAGCCAGATGGTGACCGTCGCCGACCTGACCCGGACCGCGTTTATGAACGGCGATCTGAGCACGGTGATGAGTCCCCGAACCGTCATCACATGGGCGCAGAACGCGACGATCTTCCGCAATGTCGGTTATGCGTTCCGCCTGTCGTTCCTGAACAAATGCGACGAGCTTGAGCGTCAGACCGTGGCTGAATTCTATCAGCGCTGCTTTGATGAAGAACTGCCCGAAAGCGCCGCCAGCGCCGCCTTGGGCTAAGCCCTCGCCAAAGCATTAAGATTTGACCGCCGCAGGCCGACCCGCCTGCGGCGGTTTCGTTTTGGCCGTGTCTGACTGGCCACGACGTAAGTTTTTTAATTTCGCTTAATTGATACGCAGGTTTTTTGCGCTCAAGATCACTTTATGGGCGGTTTGAAAACATATCTTCTGGGGATATGCGCCAGTCTGGCACTGGCGGGGGCTGCCTTTGCCCTGCCTGCCTCGCCGATTGAGCGGGTCAAGGTCTTTGCCACCTGCGCCGGGCGGCTGTCGGCGTTGGAGCAATATCAGTGGATGTTCGACGGCCCGGCCTCGGAACGCACCGCGCGCCGCATTGCCGCCTTTGACGACATTCTGGCGGCGCTGCTGCCCTATGCCGCCGACACCGGCCTGCCCGACCGGCAGGCGCTGATCTGGCGGGTGGCGGCGAAAACCCCGCAAGCCGGGCTGATGCAGGATGCGCGTTTTGCCACCGATCCGCGCCGGGCCGGTCTGGCCGCCAAGGCGGCTGAGGCGGCGCTGACGGCCTGTGACGGATTGTTGCTGGGCGTCTGAACCCGCGCGTTTCGCATGGTCATTTACCGGATGAGGGCTTAGATTACCGGCAACGACCCCATTCTGCGCGCAGGCCCGATGAGCAAACCCAACGACAACCCCGCCGATCCGTTCAAAAAGGCGCTGGCCGAGGCCACCAAGGTCATGGCCGACGATCCCGATCTGGGCGTGACCTTTTCGGTCGACCCGCCGGGAATGAGCGGCGAGTCGATGCGCCTGCCGCAGGTCAGCCGCCGCATGACCCGCGACGAGGTTCTGCTGGCGCGTGGCACGGCCGATGCGTTCGCCATGCGCCGCAAGTATCACGATGACGCCACCCATGCGCGCTATCGTCCGTCGGGCGACATGGCGCTGGACCTTTACGAGGCGATGGAAACCGCCCGCTGCGAGGCCGTCGGCGCCCGCGCCATGCCCGGCACCGCCAGCAATATCGACGTGATGATTCAGGCTGAGGCCACCCGCCGCGGCTATGACCGGATCACCGCCCCCGCCGATGCGCCCTTGGCGGTGGCGGCGGGCTATCTGATCCGGCATCTGGCCACCGGGCGGCCCCTGCCCCCCGGCGCGCAGAACATTATGGACCTGTGGCGCGGCTTTATCGACGATCAGGCCGGCGCGACTCTGGAACAGCTTGAGAAATCGCTGACCGATCAGGCTGCCTTTGCCCGGTTCGCCCGTCAGGTGATCGCCGATCTGGGCTATGGCGACCAGTTGGGCGAAGACCCCGACAGCGCCGATGACGATAATGAGGACCAGTCCCAGCCCGAGGAAGAACAGGAAGAACCTGAAAGCTCGGGCGACGACCAGGACGAAAGCGACGACGCCGACGCGACGCCGGAGCAGGATCAGGATTCGACTCAGGACATGTCCGAGGCGCAGGTCAGCATGGATGATCTGGCCGATCTCGACATGTCGGACGACACCGAACTGCCCGAGGGCGAGGCCCCGATCGAGCCGCCCGCCCCGCCGCCGCATTCCGATGCCGACCCGAATTATCAGGTGTTTTCCACCCAGTATGACGAAGAAATCCATGCCGAAGATCTGGCCGAACCGGCCGAGCTGGAACGCTTGCGCGCCTATCTGGACCAGCAGCTTGAGCCGCTGAAAGGCGCGGTCAGCCGTCTGGCCAACAAGCTGCAACGTCGGCTTCAGGCCCAGCAGAACCGCAGTTGGGAATTCGATCTTGAGGAAGGCATTCTGGACGCCGGGCGTCTGGCCCGTGTCGTCGCCAACCCGACCACACCGCTGTCGTTCAAGGTCGAGAAAGACACCGAATTCCGCGATACCGTGGTGACGCTGTTGCTGGATAACTCGGGCTCGATGCGCGGGCGGCCGATCTCGATCGCCGCGATTTGCGCCGATGTTCTGGCCCGGACGCTGGAACGCTGCAGCGTCAAGGTCGAGGTTCTGGGCTTTACCACCCGCGCGTGGAAAGGTGGCCAAAGCCGCGAGCAATGGCTGGCCGAGGGCCGCGCGCAATTGCCCGGCCGTCTGAACGATCTGCGCCATATCATCTACAAGTCCGCCGACGCACCGATGCGGCGCACCCGCACCAATCTGGGCCTGATGATGAAAGAGGGCCTGTTGAAGGAAAACATTGATGGCGAGGCGCTGGAATGGGCGCATCGGCGGATGCTGGCCCGGCCCGAGGCCCGGAAAATCCTGATGGTGATTTCCGATGGCGCGCCGGTCGATGACAGCACCCTGTCGGTCAACCCGGCGAATTATCTGGAAAAGCACCTGCGCGACGTGATCGCCATGGTCGAAAAGCGCAAGCTGGTCGAACTGATCGCCATCGGCATCGGCCATGACGTGACCCGCTATTACCAGCGCGCCGTCACCATCACCGATGTCGAGCAACTGGCTGGCGCCATGACCGAACAACTGGCCAGCCTGTTCGACAGCGACCCGCGCGCCCGCGCCCGGGTGATGGGGATCAAGCGCGCCAGCTGATCAGTTGCCGCGCACCATCTTGCCGGGATTCATCAGGCCATCAGGGTCCAGCGCCCGCTTGATCTGGCCCATCACATCCCATGCCGCGCCATGTTCGGCCTGCATATAGGCCAGCTTGCCCATGCCGACGCCATGTTCGCCGGTAATGGTGCCGCCCATCTCCAGCGCCCGCTCGACCATGCGCGCGGCGATGGCCTTGGCCTCGGCCAGTTCGGCGGCGCTGTTCGGATCGACCAGCAGGCAGGAGTGGAAATTGCCGTCACCGACATGGCCCAGAATCGGGCCGGGGATCGACGCGGCGGCGATATCCGCATG
>NZ_JBFHDW010000023.1:0-15073 GCF_041584535.1 Actibacterium sp.
ATGCCATGCGGGGCCAAAGCCTCTTCATAGGCGCGGGCCAGCCGGATCTGACCGACAGCAGCGGCGGCCTGAGATTGCTCAAGCGCCAGCGTGCCCGCAGGCAGGCCAAGCACCGCCCGCCCCAGCGCGATCGAACCGGAAGAAACCAGAATGACATCAGTGCCGCGCGCCTTGGCGTCGGCCACGTCCTGCGCCAGCGCATGCAGCCATTCGGCGCGCAGCGATCCGGTCGCCCGGTCCACCAACAGTGCCGAGCCGATCTTGACAACCAGACGTTTGGCTTGGGTCAGGGACGCCACGGCTCGGGCTCCTCCCCTGCGGTTTTCAGGCGCAGGCGATCGTCATCGATCTGGGCGCGAACCGCCCGCAGAACTTCGTTCAAACCTTCACGGCTGACACCCGACATCATCATCACCGAACCGCCCGAGGCCTGTTCCAGCGCCGCCAGTTTCTCGGCCCGTTCGTCATCGTCCAGCGCGTCGATCTTGTTCAGAACGGTGATGCGCGGCTTGTCGGCCAGATCGCCGCCATAGGCCTCTAGCTCGTTGATGATGGTCTCATAGTCAGCGACCACATCCTCGGAGGTGCCGTCGATCAGGTGCAGCAGAACCGCGCAGCGTTCGACATGGCCAAGAAAGCGGTCGCCGATACCACGGCCTTCGTGCGCGCCTTCGATCAGGCCGGGAATGTCAGCGACGACGAATTCGACATTGTCCACGCCGACCACACCCAGATTGGGGTGCAGCGTGGTAAACGGATAATCGGCGATCTTGGGCCGCGCGTTCGAGGTCGCGGCCAGAAAGGTCGATTTGCCGGCATTGGGCAGACCCAGCAAGCCCGCGTCAGCGATCAGTTTCAGCCGCAGCCACAGCGTGCGCTCGACTCCGTACTGACCGGGATTGGCCCGGCGCGGCGCCTGGTTGGTCGAGGATTTGAAATGCAGGTTGCCCCAGCCGCCATTGCCGCCCTTGGCCAGAACCACGGTCTGGCCCAGTTCAGTCATATCGGCCAGAACGGTTTCTTCGTCCTCGTCCAGAATCTCGGTGCCGACGGGAACCCGCAGGATGATGTCCTCGCCATCCTTGCCAGTGCGCTGACGGCCCATGCCCTGTTGCCCGTTTTCGGCAAAGAAATGCTGCTGATAGCGGAAATCTATCAGCGTGTTCAGACCATCGACCGCAACGGCGATCACGTCGCCGCCGCAACCGCCATCACCGCCATCGGGACCGCCATATTCGATATATTTCTCGCGGCGAAAGCTGATACAGCCATTCCCGCCCGCGCCAGAGCGGACATATACCTTGGTCAGATCGAGAAACTTCATACCGTTGGGGCCTTTTTGGACATGCGCAAGGCGATAGACTGAAAGCTGTCTGTCCTCAAGCCCCTGCGCGGTTACTTGAGTTTCTTCAAATAGGTCCAGGTGTCGACCATGCCTTTGCGGGCAATGCTGAACGCTTCGGCGGCACCGATATAATCGAACCCGGCGTTGGTCAGCACCCGTGCCGAGCCCGGGTTATCCTGAAACACCGCCGCAACGATCGAGCTGTTGCGCAGCGGGTTGGCCGCAAGAATGGCGGTCACCGCTTCCGAGGCCAGACCGGTATTCCAATAGGCCGGGGCCACCCAATAGCCGATTTCCGACTGATCCGGCCCGATCGGTTTCAGACCGACAACGCCCAGAACCTCGGACAGCCCATGTGCCGCGCCATCCATGACCCAGACATATTCATCCGGGTTATCCTGCTGCGAGCGGACCACGAAAGCCTCGGTTGCGCCGGGTGGCAGCGGGTGCGGAATGGATCGCGTGAACCGCGCGACGCGCTCGTCCCCGGCAAACAGCTCCAACAGCCCGACATCCGATTTACGCACCGGCCGAAGAACAAAACGCCCGGCCTCAATCACCGGTTGATTAACGATCATATCCAATTTCATGCCTTCCCTCCCCGAAAAGCATTACCCCAGCCACACATGCCAGACTCCGGCTCCTCTTCCGGGGTGTGGCGTGGGCCTTCGTTACATGTGGTCTTCGATATCCGAAGGACAACCCTGAGGCACATCACATGTCCTCTATCAGGAAAAAATGTCCAGAATCAGAACGTCAGACGAAAAAGGGGACCGGCCTGTGCCGATCCCCTGAACTTATGCACCGCTCAGGATGTCGGCTTACTCGGCGGCCTCGGCGACCGGAAGCACCGATACAAAGGTGCGGCCTTTCAGGCCCTTGCGGAACGTGACCGCGCCTTCGGCAGTGGCGAACAAGGTGTGATCCTTGCCCATACCGACGTTGTCACCGGCCCAGATCTTGGTGCCGCGCTGACGGACCAGAATGTTGCCGGGGATAACGGCTTCGCCGCCGTATTTCTTGACGCCAAGACGGCGACCCGCAGAGTCGCGACCGTTACGGGAGCTACCGCCTGCTTTTTTATGTGCCATGGGTTCGTCTCCTATTCTTAGCCGTTGGCCAGTTCTTTGGCCTGCTCGACCCAGCCTTCGCGCTCGATACGGCCTTTGAACGACAGTTTCTCGTCGAACTCGGCAATATCGGCTTCGGACCAGGCGGCGATCTGCGCAAAGCTGGTGACGCCAGCTTCAAGCAGTTTCTTCTCAAGTGCGGGGCCAACGCCCGACAGCTTTTTCAGGTCGTCCGCGCCAGCGGCAGCAGCAGCGGCCTTGGCTTTCGGAGCGGCCTTTTTGGCAGCCGGAGCAGCAGCAACAGCGGGGGCCGAACCAGCACCAATAGCAGCCATGACGCCCGACGCATCAGCGCCCGCAGCCAGGATGTCGGTGACGCGCAGCAGGGTCAGCTGCTGGCGGTGGCCTTTGGTCCGCTGCGAGCTGTGCTTACGACGGCGCTTGACGTAATGGATCAGCTTGGGGCCTTTGATCTGTTCGATCACTTCGGCCTGAACGCCGGCACCGGCCACAACGGGGGTGCCAACGGTGTCGCCAACCATCAGAATTTCATTGAACTGTACTTTATCGCCAGCAGCAGCAGCCAGTTTCTCGACGCGCAGAATGTCGCCGGACTGAACTTTGTACTGTTTGCCGCCGGTCTTGAGGACCGCAAACATGGGCTCTTCCTTTTTTCTACCGCGTCCTGTGGCCCCGCTTTCGCGGTGTTCGGTGCCTAAGCGCCTTCGGACAGCGCGCCCCTTTTCGGAGCAGTGGTTGTATCGCATCATATGCGATCATTAAAAACTCTGCCAGAGTCGCCTCGGGCAGAGATGCTGGCTTATCCGGGATGCGGCCCGCCAAGTCAACCCCTTGAAACCGGCAAAATACCTTGTTTTCCGGGGGTGCGGCCTAGATATCCTGACCCGACATGAACTGCGCGGCAGCAATGCCCATTTCGCGCGAAATCCGCCGGAAAACAATATCGAATCCGGCAAATAGCGCGTGGTTCAGCACCCGCCCCGCCCCCGAGCGCGACAGGTCGATATAGGCCAACAACTCTTCGTCGCTCAGCGGCTCGTAGGCCAGCGTCAGAAAGATATACAGCCAGTCCTCGGTTTCGGCCCGCAGCGCCGGTTCCTGCGCCCAGACATCGTTCAACATGTCCTCGTCGCTCAGATCGACGCCAAGAACACCGGATTCGACCAAACCCTGATAAAAGGCAAAGTTGGCATTCATGCCCGAGGCGACATTCAGTTCGATCAGATCGTTGGCCTCGACATACTGGTCGATCAGGTCCAGACGCGGGTCCTGATCGGCGCGCATTGCCTCGACCTTCAGGGCAACGGTGTCCTCGATCTTGACATCCGCCAGCGCCCGCCGCGCGGTCAGTTCCAGATCGGTGATCCGCATGCCCAGCGGGCTGGCAAAGAACACCGTTAATTCCGAGACCTGCTCGGCGCTCAGCGTCTCGGCCAGATAGGCGGTCATCACCTCGGTCGTCGGGCCTGCGTCATAAATCCGCGCCACAACCTGAGACCAGCGGTCGCCGCCCCGGCCCGGAAACATCTCGTCCCGCAGATCCTCGCCATAATCGCGGCCTTCCTCGGCGACGATTTCCATCACCTCGGCCAGCCGCATCGCCGAAAGCAGACGGTCCAACCCCGCCGGAGCCTGAGCGCCCGATGGGGTCGCGATAGCCAGCGCCAGCGCGAAAAAAAGGATCACAGGGCGAAACATAGCACCTCCGGTGCGCAGGTCGGTTTCCCCAAGCTAAGCAGTTAGGACGCTATTTCCAAGACTTGTCGCATATTCCGAAAATAACGGCTTGCACCCGCCGCAACTTCGCTCTAAATCGCCCCTCACGAGCCACGAGCCTACGGAGAGGTGCCGGAGTGGTCGAACGGGGCGGTCTCGAAAACCGTTGTGGGGGCAACTCCACCCAGGGTTCGAATCCCTGTCTCTCCGCCACTTGTGCCTAGTTTCGCTGCAACGCACGGCGTGTCGCCGACCTGCCCGAAAGTCGCCCGCAGCGCCGCGCAACCTTTCAGCTTATCGAGCAAATTTATGGCAGCAGTAGTGCCGTCAGCGCATCGGCAAGCCATGTCGCGTATTGCGCGGGTGAAAGTCCTTCCACGTTCGTTACGACAAGAAAAAGCTCCGGACTGGACAGCCGGTCAAGGCTCGAAATGGCAAGGTCGCGATCGATTCTGAGTGGCCCGTGCCGCAGCATGGCATCGACGAGCATCGTAAGATTGCCGGTGCGGCCTTGATGCAGTTCAACATATAGGTCCTTCAACGCCGGTTCCGATTCTGCCGCGGCGCGAACCACAGCGATCAGGGGCGCGACACGTCGAAGAACCTCGGCAATATCCTTGGCAAAGAGCGCGATTTGGCTGTGCTGATCGGGCGCAACCAGAGCCGTGCGCGGTCCAGCCTGATCCATGAGGGCGGTTTCCGGCTGAAGTCCGCGAACCGACGCGACAACGACCGCCTTTAGAAGCGCAAGCTTGCTGCCAAATCCGGCATAGATCGTCTCGACCGAGACGCCCGCTTGCCGCGCAATGGCCGCGATGGTGGCCTTTTGCCAGCCCTCGCGAACGAAAAGTTCGTGGGCAGCAGACACCACGGCAGCGCGCGTATCCGACGCCTGAGCAGAACGGCGAAGCGAGCGATACCCGCGTTTGGGATTGACAGATTTCGTCATTTGGATACATACTCACTGTAGTCAATATAGTGTCACTGTATCATATCCAGATCGCCCGATGAAGTGGGCGCATCGGCCAAGGAAATTGCGACATGAAGCCACAATCACCGACGATCACGTTGCGGCCAATCGGGCCGTTGATGGCGCCCCCTCCGCTATATTTTTTCCTCGCATTCGGAATCGGGGTGCTGATTCAGGTGCTCTGGCCAGCGGCTCTGTCGCCGGTTCCCGAGGTGCTGCGTGTGATCGGTGGATTCACAATTGTCGTCGGTGTAATCCTCGCGCTGTCCTTAGTGAGCACCTTCCTTATTCGCCGCACAACGCTCAACCCATTCGCTCAGCCCTCGGTCTTTCTCGCTGCGGGACCCTACCGGCTATCCCGCAACCCAATGTATTTATCGGTGATCATTGTCTATCTGGGCGGCACGTTGCTTTTTGGATCGCTGTGGCCGCTGCTCACAATGGTGGCACCGCTGCTCATCTTGGCGCGCGCGGTCGTTCCTTATGAGGAAGCGCAGATGACCGCGACATTCGGCGAGGCATACACCAGCTATTGCCAACGCGTCAGGCGCTGGATTTGACCATGACACACGCCCAACCCGTGAAGAGCATCCGCCGGCCCGTCCACGGGCGGGCGACGACTGCCCTGCAGGTCCTCAGCCTGCTGTTGATTTCTCTCATTGTGGGTTCGATGTTCGGCATCTGGCGCGGTTACGATCCCGCAAGTTTTTCGCCGACGACCTTTGTCGAGGTGCATCAGGGGGCCGTGCGCGGGCTCAACATATTATTGCCCGCTATGGCGCTCGTCTGCATATTAAGCGTCGCGGTATTGGCCTGGCTGGGGCGCGGAATGCCACAATCATTCTGGCTTTACATCGCGGCGGCCATTGCAATGGTAGCCGGGGGGCTGATCACCCGCTTCGGCAATCAGCCGCTCAACGCCGTTATCATGGCGTGGAGCGCTCTGCCGCCCGACGGTTGGCAGATGATCCGGGAGACCTGGTGGAATTGGCACCTGGCGCGTTTGGCTGCGGGCTTCGTCGCGGAATTGCTGCTCATTGCCGCGATATTCACCCACCGAGGCTAGACTTGGAAGCTGAGCAAACCCTTCAATGATATTGTTGGTCGTCGGTCGGACAACGACACCGAAGACCGCGCATAGGTAGGCTGGCAAGACCGGCGAAATTCTGCGTATCGCGCTGTTTTCTCGTGACTGTGCGCCGAAGGCCCCCACCACAAAGGCGTCAGCCGAGAAAGTTCGCGTTCGGGTTTTCCCCTCCGCCACTTGCCTGCCTGTTCCGGCACATAGGTTCGGCCTTTCCCAACATCGTCAATTCCCATCTTTCGGCGCGCCGACACAGCCCGCAATCCGCAGCCAAGCCGCCACTTTGATGCAACTTGACGCTGGGGGGCAGATGGCTCAGGTTGGCGCGATCAATGCGCGGCCATTCAAGTTTTAGCTATGACAGCTCTTAAAATCGCTTCCCTCACGCCTCGGGGCACCGCCTTGGCGGCGTCGATCGAGCTGCGTGATATCGGGCTGGAGCTGGGCAATCGCCGCATCCTGCATGGCATCAATTTCAGCACCCGCGACCGCCGGATCGGCATTGTCGGGCGCAATGGCTCGGGCAAGACGACGCTGGCCAAGGTGATCGCCGGACTGGTCGCGCCAACGACGGGCAGCGCCCGGATTTCCGGCGTCGATGTCGCCAAGGATCGCAAGGCGGCGCTGCGCCATGTCGGCATCCTGTTCCAGAACCCGGACCATCAGATCATCTTTCCCACGGTCGAGGAAGAAATCGCCTTTGGCCTGCTGCAACTGGGCCAGTCGAAATCCGAGGCCGCCGCCAGCACCGCTGAAATTCTGGCCCGGTTTGAGCGGTCGCATTGGGCCAGGGCCGCGACTCACACCCTGTCGCATGGCCAAAAGCAACTGGTCTGCCTGATGTCGATCCTGACCATGCACCCGGCGCTGATCGTGCTGGATGAACCGTTTGCCGGGCTGGATATTCCGACCCGGATGCAGCTGATGCGGCATCTGGACGGGGTCGAGGCCAGCCTGATACTGATCACCCACGACCCGGCGCATCTGCGTGATTATGACCGGGTGATCTGGCTGGATGACGGCGCATTGCGCGAAGATGGCCCTGCGGCCGGGGTTCTGGACCGGTTCGAACAACAAATGCGGCAATGGGGGCAAAGTGATGATCTCGCTGACCTCCGCGACTGAGATATGGGCGCACCGCCTGCCCGCCGCGTCCAAGCTGATCGCGCTGTCGGCGGCGACTGTGGCGCTGTTTGCAACGAATGATCCGGTTTGGCTGGGCGCAAGCGTTGGCGCAACGGCGCTGGTCTATGCCACTGGCGGACGGGCGTTTCTGGCCGAGGGCCTGCGCAATCTGCGCATCCTGTGGCCGTTCATGATCCTGATCGCGGTCTGGCATGTCATCACCGGCCAGATGGTCGAGGGGCTGGCGGTGGCGCTGCGGCTGATCGCGGCGTTTTCGCTGGCAAATTTCGTCACCATGACCACCCGGCTAAGCGATATGATCGACGTAATGGCGGTGCTGTTGTCGCCCTTCCGACGGCTGGGCCTGTCGACGCGGGCGCTGGAACTGGCGATTGCGCTGGTGGTGCGTTTTACCCCGACACTGGTGCAAAAGGGTCAGTTGCTGGGCCTGTCTTGGCGGGCGCGCTCGGCCCGGCGACCCGGCTGGCAGATCGTCATGCCGCTGGCGGTTCTGGCGCTGGATGACGCCGATCATGTCGCCGAAGCATTGCGTGCACGGGGCGGCATCGACTAAGCACATGACCACCACTCACACACTCACCTGAACCCAAGGCAGACCTATGGAACGCAATATTGCTCACATCGCCCTTTTCGCCGCACTGATCGCGGCGCTGGGGCTTATCCCGAAATTCACGCTGGCGTTTGGCGTGCCGATCACCGGCCAAAGCCTTGGCGTCATGCTGTGCGGCACGGTTCTGGGCGCCAAGCGCGGCGCGCTGGCGGTGCTGCTGTTTCTGGCGCTGGTGGCGCTGGGGCTACCGCTGTTGGCCGGGGGCCGGGGCGGTCTGGGGGTGTTTGCCTCGCCGACCGTTGGCTTTCTGATCGGCTTTCCGATCGCCGCTTTCGTCACCGGCCTGATCGTCGAGCGCTGGCGCACCGGCAAGCTGGTCGTCGTGGCCTCGGTCGCGTCGGTGATCGGCGGCATTCTGGTGATGTATGTGTTCGGCGTGCTGGGTCTGGCCCAGACCCTGAACAAGACCATCCCCGAGGCTACCTTGCTGGTCACCGCCTTTATTCCCGGCGATATCATCAAGGCGGTTCTGGCCGGGCTGATCACGGCCGCTCTGGCGAAATCGCGCCCGGCCAGCGTGTTTTCCCGCAGCTAAGCCCGGTCGCGACGCAGGTTTCTGAACGCCGTTCCAACCGCGCGCCCCGGCGCGCGGTTTTTCATTTTACCGGGACGGGCCCGCCTGCATCAGCACCGCAGTTCCCAGCCCGCCCGCCGCAGCAATCGCGGCAATGCCCCTGCCCCGGCGCTGGCGCAATTCGTGATACAGCCGCACCGCATTGATCGCGCCCGAGGCCCCGACCGGATGCCCGCGCGCCAATGCGCCGCCACCCGGATTGACGATGCGCGGGTCCAGCCCGGTCAGGCGAACACAGGCCATGGCTTGCGCGGCATAGGCCTCCATGATTTCGGCAACGCTCAGGTCGGACACGGCCAGCCCTTGCCGGGTCAGCACCTGCCCAATCGCGGCGACCGGGACAATGCCGGGACGTTCAGGCGCGCCGCCCAATGTCACCCCGTCGATCAGCCGCACCACGCGGTCAGGGGTCCGGGCGGCAATATCATCGGCCACCAACACGCAAAACGCCGCCGCATCTGCCGCAACCGCCGCCGTTGCCGCCGTGATCCCGCCCGTCAGAACCGGCGCCCGGGAACACAGGCGCGAGGTCAGATCGCGGGTGAAGGCGTCGCGCGTTAGACCGGCCAGCGGCACGATCTCATCCGGGGACAGCACCGCCGCGCGGGCCTTGCGGTGGCTGTCAATCGCCCAGCCCTCTTGTTCGGCACGGGACAGGCCCAGATCGGTCGCCAACTGGTCCGCCGCCGCCGCCAGATCGGGATCGCGGTCAGGCCAGGGCGCAAAGGCCGGGCGGTCATAGGCCATCGCCGCGCCGCCATCCGGATCGGTGCGCAGGCGCAGCGGCCGCCGGGAATAGCTTTCGACCCCGCCCGCAACCACCACCCGCGCCTGCCCCGATGCGATCAGCGCCGCGCCGGTCAGAACCGCATCCAGACCGCTGCAACATTGCCGGTCGGTGCTGAGGCCCGCCACGGTTTCCGGCAGCCCCGCCGCCAGCGCGATCAGCCGCGCCGGGTTGCCGCCGCCGCCCATGGCGTTGCCGACGATCACCTCGTCGACCTCATCCACGCCAATCCCAGCATCGGCCAGCGCCTGAGCCAGCACCGGCGCGCCCAGCTCATGCAGCTCCAACCGCGACAAGGCCCCGCCGCGCGGTGCCACGGCCGAGCGTTTCGCCGCAATCATCGCCACCGGGATCATGCGCGGCCCTCCAGCCATTTTGCGATGGCCACCAGATCGGGCTTGCCCGAGGCCAACAGCGGAAAATCGGGCATCACCAACACCCGGCGCGGCGCGGCCAAAGGCCCGACTTTGGCGCGGCACAGTTGCAAAAGCTGCTCGGTCGCGGCATCGCTAATAGCGTCGGACAGCACCGCGATCAGCACCAGACCGCGCCGCGCATCCGCCACCGGCAGAACCGCGCAGGCCCCGATACCGGGCTGATCCAGCAGCAGGGTTTCGATATCCTCGGGCGAGACGCTTTGATCGGCGATGGTAACGCGCCGACCCAGCCGCCCGGTGATGAACAGATGGCCGTCCCGGTCCAGACGGCCGATCTCGCCCACGGAAAGATAGCCGTCACGCCAGCGGGTTTCGGCGCTGGCGCTTTGGGCGTAACTGTCGAACAGATAGGGGCTTTTGACCCAGATCTCACCCGGTCCGCCAGCGCTGGCGTCAATGCGGATCTCGACGCCGGGATAGGCCTTGCCGACCGAGCCCTCGGGCCGATCACCTGCGCCCCAGGCGACAAAGCTGGTCTCGGCGGCGCCGTAGAATTCGATCAGGGTGGCCGCCGGGCACAGGGTGGCGATCCGGGCGGCCAGCCCCGCGGGCATCCGCCCGCCGCCGCACAGAATATGGCGCAGCCCCGGCATCGGCAGCCCGGCGCGGGCAAGCTGGCCCAGTTGCGTCGGCGTGGCGTAAAGCACCGTCACGGTGTTTTCATTGATCAGCGCCGCTTGTCGCTTGGGGCTGATCCCGGCCAGCACGTGAATATCCGCACCGATATGGGCGGCCTCGATGACACCATAAAGACCCAGCGAATGCGCGGGCTGGCTAAGCACGGCGCTGGCATCGCTGGCCTTCAGCCCCAGATGGGCGCGGTTGATGTCGAAGCTGCGGATCCACGAGGCCTGCGCGCGGCGGATGGATTTGGCCCGCCCGGTCGAGCCGCCGGAACTGGTGCGAAAGAACCCCGGCGCGGCACTGGTGTCACTGACAACCTGCACCCCATCTGCACCGACGGCGAATTCGTGACCGTCTGCGATCGCCCGGCGCAGCGCCCACAGATCAGCACCAAGGCCCGGCGCCGGTTCCCCGTCACCCAGCCGCCTGCCCTGCACAAAAAGCGCCGCGCGGCTGTCCCATCTGAATCTGGCCTCTGTCATCTGCCTTGCCCTTGTGCCGTCGTCGTCAGCTATAGACGCGACGCGGGAATATCGAAAGCAGAACGGCGAACCGCCTGACCGCTGCCGCCTTACAGGCGAAAGCCGGTGGCGACGACGAATTTCTCGGAACTGTCCGAGCGGCTTGCGGGCGGTTTGACGTTGGCAACCTTGTCGAACCGCTGTTTCAGTAGTTTCTGCAATTCGCCCTCGGCGCCGCCGGCCAGAACCTTGGCGACAAAGGTGCCGCCCTCTTCCAGCACGTCAAAGGCGAAATAGGCCGCGGCCTCGCACAAAGCGATGATCCGCAGGTGGTCGGTCTGTTTATGCCCCGAAGATGCGGCGGCCATGTCGCTCATCACCACGTCGGCCTTGCCGCCCAGCCAGTCCTTGACCTTTTGATCGGCGTCGTCCTCCATAAAGTCCAGCTGATGGGTCTCGGCCCCGGCGATCGGTTCGATTTCCTGCAGATCGACCCCCAGAACCGTGCCGATAGCCTTGCCGCTTTTCTCGCCAAGGGCGTTCACGCGCTTGACCGCAACCTGACACCAGCCGCCGGGCGCGCAGCCCAGATCGACCACCCGCGCGCCGGGCAAGAGAAAGCGGAACTTGTCGTCCAGCTCAAGGATCTTGAACGCGGCGCGGCCGCGGTAACCCTCGGTGCGGGCACGTTTCACATAGGGGTCGTTCAGCTGACGCTCCAGCCAGCGTGTCGAGGACAGTTTCCGGCCCTTGGCGCTTTTGACCTTTACCTTCAGGTCGCGCTGTCCACGTCCGCTTGTCTGTTTTGCCATTTTCTTCGTCTTTCTGCTTGTCCGGCCCACATGCCCTAAGGCGGGGCGGGCTTCAAGCCTTGCGGCGGGTCTGCTTTAGAACGGTCCGTCCTCAAGCACCCCATCCGCGCTCATTTGCGCATATAGCAGGCCTTCGCGCAGACCGCGATCGGCCACCGACAGCCGGTCGGTCGGCCAGACCCGCATCAGTGCCTGCAGGATCGCCGCCCCCGACATGATCAGCGCGTGCCGGTCACGGCCAATGCGCGGATCGGCGCGGCGGCCTTCGGGGCCAAGCGACAGATAGTCATGGATCACCCGGTCGATCTGATCGCTGGTCATCCGCAGCCCATCGACCTTGTTGCGGTCATAGCGCCGCAGCCCAAGGAACGAGGCCGCAACCGTGGTCACGGTGCCGCTGGTGCCGATGATCTGAAAGCCCTCGCGGGCCTGAATATTCGAATAGGGCGAGAAATTCGCCAGATGCTCTTCAAAGAACCAGCTCATCAGCGCAAAGCGCGCGGCGTCGTCTTCGACATCGGTGAACTGATCCTTCAGCGTCGCCACACCCAGCGGCACGCTGATCCAGTCAACGACCTTGGCGGTCGGGAACGGGCTGCCGGTGTCATGGAACCCGGCATGCAGCCGCATGATCGCCCGCGGCCGTTCGGCGCGCGGCACCGACGACAGGTCGATCCAGACCAGTTCGGTCGAACCGCCACCGATATCGACGACCAGCAATTGTTCGGTCTTGGTCGACACCAGCGGCGCGCAGGACACCACCGCCAGCCGCGCCTCTTCGATCGGTTCGATGATTTCCAGCCGCAACCCGGTTTCGCGCCGGACCAGCCGGATGAAATCGCGGGCGTTCAGGGCGCGGCGGCAGGCCTCGGTCGCGACCAGACGCATCCGGGTGACCTGATGCCGGTCCAGTTTGCTTTTGCAGATCCGCAGGGCCTGAACCGTCCGGCTGATCGACGCACGGCTTAACCGCCCCGAGGCCTCAAGACCGGCCCCCAGCTGCACGGATTTCGAAAAGCTGTCCACGACGTGGAACTGACTGCCCTTTGGTTGGGCAATCAGCATTCGACAGCTATTTGTGCCCAGATCCAGCGCGGCATACAGCTCGGCGGGATCAGGCAGAGAAGGCGCGGGGCTTTCTACCGCTTTCGGGAACGCGCCCGCACCTTTGGGACGCTTGGGCGCCATCTTGTCGCCCTCCAACTTGAGTTACCCACAACCTAGTCATCCCGTGCCCGCCACGCAAGCGCCGTAAGCCGGTTCATAATCTTCTTGAGAAGAATTCAGATGCCCGGCCATAGCCCTTTGGCGCTGCGTGATTTATCTGTGGCGCAGCGCCACGTCAGAGGCCCGCACAATATGCGTGGTCCGGCCCGTGGCACGAACCGGTCAAGAAAGGGACGCCCATGCCCGAGGTCACGATTGTTTACTGGCGCGATATTCCCGCGCAGGTCATTGTCGGCAAAGGTCGCCGCGCCGCCAAACGGGCGCTGTCCGAGCGCTTTGAACAGGCCATCGACCGCTGCGCCATGCAGATCGGCGCCCGCGACAGCGACGCTTATCTGGCCGAATGGCGCCGCGCCGCGCCCTACACTGTCGAGGGCGACGCCGACCCCGTCGCCGATGCCGAGACCGCCCGGCTTGAGGCCGACTATGACACCGCGCGCCTGAAGGCGCTGATCACGAATTCCGGCTGGGCTTCTGACCCCGCCGCCGCAACCTCTTGAGGACATCATGACCCGCACCGTTATCGAATCCAAAACCAAGACCGTCACCATCGGCTTTGACGAACCGTTCTGCGTGATCGGCGAACGCATCAACCCCACTGGCCGCAAGAAACTGGCCGCCGAACTGGAACTGGGCGATTTCAGCACCGTCGAACGCGACGCGCTGGAACAGGTTGCCTGTGGCGCGATGGTGCTGGACATCAACTCGGGCGCGGTGTTCTCGAACAAGATGGCCGAAGACCCGCGCTATGCCGATAACAACTTTGTCGAGCCGACGCTGATGCGGCAGTTGATCGAACGCGTCACCGCCATCGTCGACGTGCCGCTGTGCATCGACAGCTCGGTGCCGGATGCGCTGAGGGCCGGGCTTGAGGCCGCCGAGGGCCGTCCGCTGTTGAACTCGGTCACCGGCGAAGAAGAGCGCATGGAGCTGGTTCTGCCGCTGGTCAAGAAATACAACGTGCCGGTGGTGGCAATCTCGAACGACGACACCGGCATTTCCGAAGACCCCGACGTGCGCTTTGCCGTGGCGAAAAAGATCGTCCAACGCGCCGCCGATTTCGGCATTCCGGCGCATGACATCGTGGTTGATCCGCTGGTGATGCCGATTGGCGCCATGGGCAGCGCCGGTCAGCAGGTGTTCACGCTGGTCCGCCGCCTGCGCGAGGAACTGGGCGTCAACACCACTTGCGGCGCCTCGAACATCAGCTTCGGCCTGCCGCACCGCCATGGCATCAACGCTGCCTTCCTGCCGATGGCGATCGGCGCCGGCATGACCAGCGCGATCATGAACCCGGTGCGTCCGGTTGAAATGGAGGCGATCCGCGCCGCCAATTTCCTGATGAACCACGATCCGAACGGCACCGAATGGATCAAGTTCGCCCGGGTTCTGGACGCGGTGGCCGAAGGCACCCCCTTCCCCGAGGCCAGCAAGGCCGCCGCCGAAGCCGCCTCGGGCGGTCGTGGCGGTCGCCGTCGCCGGCGTGGTTAAGCGGCAGCGGATCACGGTTCCGTGGCGCGGCAGGTTGGCATGGACAATACCCACCTGCCCGCCCCACAATCGGCCATGACATCGCTTTTGCCCCTGCCCGACACGACACAGCCGCCGCTTGGACGTTCGATCCTGCGGATGGGGCTGCGTTTGGTGGTGGCCGGGCTGATCGCGCTGGGCATTTCGATGCTGACGCAATGGGCGATGCTGCGCGAGGCCGAGGTCTCGGCCGACGGACCACTGATGCTGGGCATGATGGCGGGGCTGTTGCTGGCCTATGCCTGTCTGATCGCGGTGCCCTTCGTGCCGGGGGTCGAGATCGGGATCATGCTGCTGATGCTGCGCGGCGCCGAAATTGCCGTGTTCGTCTATCTGGCGACGCTGGTCGGGCTGATGCTGGCCTTTGCGGTCGGGCGGTTCTGTTCCTATCGCTGGTTGCAACAGGTGGCGGTCGATCTGCGCCTGCGCCGGGTGGCCGCGATGCTGGGCGCGCTGGCGCCGCTTACCCCGCACCAGCGGCTGGCGGCGCTACAGGACCGGCTGCCCGGACGGCTGACGCGGTCGCTGATCTCGGGGCGGTATCTGGTGCTGGCGGTGCTGGTCAACATGCCCGGCAGTTCGGTGGTGGGCGGTGGTGGCGGCATCCTGTTGCTGGCCGGGCTGACGCGGCTGTTCAGCCTTCGGGGCACATTGATGAC